>USNZ01000007.1 GCA_900556255.1 uncultured Oscillospiraceae bacterium | reverse complement strand
GCGGCAAAAATTTTCAGCAGTCCGGGGTGGTTTTTCTGGGCCGAAAACCGTCCGACGTGGCCCAGCAGAATTTCGTCGTCGGCCACGCCCAGTTCCTTGCGCAGGCGGGCGCGGCGGGCGGGGTCGGGGGCAAAGCGGTCCGTGTCGATGCCGTTGTGCACCACGGTAAAGGGGTCGCGGCCAAACAGCATCTCGCCAGAACGTCGGCTGCAGGCAAAGCGGTCGGTCAGCCCCGCGCTGAAACGGCGGCTCATCATTTTGTCCAGCGTGCCGACAAGGTTCGGCTCGTAGGCGGTGTTGTGGCTGTGACCCGCCCGCACGGGGATGCCCGCTTTTTTGGCGGCGGGGTTGTAGAACATGCCAAAGCCGCTGTAATGCCCGTGCAGGATGCGCCATTCGGGGTGGGCGGCAAACAGTTGGCGCAGATCGCGCAGGTAGCGGGGCAGGTTATTGTCCTGACGAACGGTGGTTTTATAGATGCGCCCGCCCAGGCGGGTGATTTCGTCGTCGAAAAAGCACGGCTTATCGTAATGATACAAAAAGTCGAACTGCACCTTGTCACGGTCAAGCGTGCGGTAAACGTTCATGACAAAGGTTTCCATGCCGCCGGCGTCCATGGCGGGCATGACCTGTAAAACGCGGATCGGTGCCAATTGTTGCCCTCCTTTTGTGTACATTTATAGATATTAACAGTATACACGTTTTTGCGGTTCCGTGCAAGAGTTTGCTGAAATGCGGGGCACCGTGGGCGGGCAAGCAATTTTTGGTTTGCCCCTTGCGCAATGCGCCGAAAAGGAGTATTATATTTATAGGTATACACCCTTGTACAGAAACCCGCGCCCGTGCGGGAGCCAACATATAAAGGAGAATTCTATGCGTTACTGCAAAAAATGTACCATGCCCGACACCCGACCCGGTATTACCTTTGATGCCGAGGGCGTGTGCAGCGCCTGCCGCCATTACGAGAACCGCAAAAATGTGGACTGGGACGCCCGCTTTAAGGAGTTTGAGGCTTTCTGCAACAAGTACCGCGGCATGAACGGCCCCGGCGGATACGACTGCGCTGTGGCTGTTTCCGGCGGCAAGGACAGCCACTTCCAGGTCTGGATGCTGAAAGAGGTCATGCACATGAACCCCATCCTCTTCAGTGTTGAGGATAACTTCCCCATGACGCAGGCCGGCATCCACAACCTGAAAAATATCAGCGAGGAATTCGGCTGCACCATCATCTCCTGCAAGCCCAACATCAAGGTGCAGAAAGTCCTGATGCGCAAATTTTTTGAAAAGTACGGCAAGCCGACCTGGTACGTTGACCGTTTGATCTACACCTTCCCGCTGCACATGGCGGCCAAGTTCAACACCCCCATGCTCTGCTACGGCGAAAACGTCAGCTTTGAGTACGGCGGCAACGCCGACAAGGAGACCTACTCCGCCATGGATCAGATCGAGAACGGCGTCGCTGTGGGCATGCCCATGGACGAGCTGCTGGGCGACGGCGTGACCGAGAAGGACCTGTCCCTGACGCTGGCCCCCAGCGCCGAGGAGCGCGCCAAGCTCGACCCGTTCTACATGAGCTACTTTGTGCCCTGGAACAGCTACAAGAACTACCAGATCGCCAAGGCACACGGCTTCCATGACCTGACCCACGAGTGGGACCGCACCCACCATGCCGAGAATTTCGACCAGATCGATTCCCGCGCGTACCTGGTGCACAGCTGGCTGAAGTATCCCAAGTTCGGCCATGCCGCCGCCACCGACTATACCGCCCGCTACATCCGCTACGGTATGATGACCCGCGAGGAGGCCGTGCGCATCATCAAGGAGCGCGACGGCAAGCTGGACCCGCTGTGCGTGCGCGATTTCTGCGACTTCTGCGGCTATACCGAGACTGAGTTCTGGCAGATCATGGACAAGTTCTACAACCGCGACCTGTTTGAAAAGAACGAGTACGGCGAATGGCAGCTCAAGCACCCCATCTGGGAGGAAAACAAGTAATGGTCCGCCATGTCATTTTGTGGAAGCTCAAGGATATGCCCGACGCCGAAAAAGCCGCCGTCAAGGCGGGCATCAAGGCCGGGCTGGAGGGGCTGGCCGGGCAGATCCCGGGTCTGTTGGAGGTGCACGTCTACACCGACGCGCTGCCAAGCTCTGCCAACGCTGACCTGATGCTGGACACGGTTTTTGCCGACGAGGCTGCCCTGAAGGGCTATGCCGTGCACCCGGCGCATGTGGCTGTGGCCAACGGCAAGGTACGGCCTTACACCGCCGTGCGCACCTGCCTGGACTTTACTGTGTAACGGGAACGACCGTATGAAAAAACGAACCTTGGCGGTCTTGGTGCTGCTGCTTTTGTGGGCGACATTCGGCGTGACGCTGTGGCTGGCGCGCTCGGCACCGGCACCCCAGCCGGAACCCAGCCCGACTCCCACGGTGCAACGGTTCTGAAAAATCCCGCCTGTTGCAGGAACTTTGCAGGGAGAGGCTGCGGCCTCTCCCTGCTTTTTGTGCGAAGGTGAGTGCATTTGTGTTCGACTGCATCTTTGAAAATGCGAGGAAAAACAGAACCGCTTTAATCGACAGCGGAATTGAGGGGTAAGTTATGCGTCTGCCGAAAAAGCCGCATCCATGGCCGCTGCCGCCGTGGTGTGCTGCCGATTGAAGCTGGCGGGACGCAGCAAAAAAGAAACAAACCGTAAGATGTACGTAAAAACGCCCTGTGCTTTGGCACAGGGCGTTTTGGTTGTCATTCTTTGGGCAGCTGGGGCAGGATGTACTGCAAAAACGCCTCCCCGGCGGGGGGCATCGTTTTGCCGCAGGCCAGGCCGATCTCCACCGTCTGGGGCGGGTCCAGCGGCAAAAAGCGGATGGCACTGTCCACCGCGCGGCAGTTCACGTTGTTGTTTGTCGTGATGCCCAGCCCCGCCGCGACCATGGCGTAGGTGGCGTCAATGTCCATGCTCTGGTACTGGGTGTTGGGGTGGATGCCGCAACGCTCAAACATGCGGGCGTTGTCGTTGTCCTGCCCGGCAAAGGTGTCGATGAAAGGCTCGGTTTCCAGGGCTTTCAGCGGCACAGTCTTTTGCTTTGCCAGCGGATGCGCCGCCGGGACCATAGCCATCATCGGGTCGTTGCACAGGGGATACCAGTCGTGGCCGCCCTCGCGCGCCGAGATGATGCAGAAATCCAGCCGATGCTGCATCAGCATGTCGTGCAGCTGCGAGCTGCTGCCGTTGACCATGCAGAACTGCACCCCGGGGTGCTTTTGGCGGAACCCCTGTGTGACGGTGCTGATCCAGCGGTAGTAGCAGCTGTACGCCGTGCCGATGACGATGGTGCCGTACTCGGCCCCTTTGATGCGGGCGGCGGTTTGCTCGACACTTTCCTGCGCAAACAGAAGCTCACGCACGGCGGGCATCAGTTTTTCACATTCTGCCGTTGGTTTTACGCCGGTCTTGGCGCGGTACAGCAGCGAAAAGCCCAGCTCGGCCTCCAGGGTGGCCACGCTGCGGCTGATGCCCGAAACGGTATAGCCCATCTGCTCGGCGGCACCGCGCAGGCTGCCCGAATCAATGGCCTTACATAAAATCTGCCAGCGTTCTGTATCCATAAAAACGTTCACTTTCCGGTTGAGAATTTTGCAACACAAAGTTGCCTATTTAACTATAAAGCATCGTTGAAAAAAAGTCAAGTCGTTACGACGGAATGACCCGTAATTTTCGCGTTGCCGTTATGCTGCGGGCGGGGCATGCCCCGCCCCTGCAAATGGGCGGAGATGTCGGTGTTGCCGCCCCCAAAAAACGGCAAAACAAAAAGGGGCCTTGCGGCCCCCTCAGACTGTCGAAACAGTAAATTTTCCATCCATTTTCATCGGCGGACATGTGCCGACGATGAAAATACCGCTAGAGTCAAAAATCGCGTTCGAGTCGCCTTTAGGCATGAGAACGTGATTTTTGGCGATAGGGTGAATCCAAAGGAGGGGTGCAGGAGCGTGGCGCAGCCACACCGCGACGAACCCCTTCTTTGTGCGTGTCGGGTGTCCCGACACGCGCACACCCGCGCCCAAAATGCAGCGTTTTATTCCTGCGTGTCGTCCTTGTCGTCCTCGTCCTCTTCGTCCTTGATCTCAATATCAAAGGCGGCGTGGCAGTTGGGGCAGGTCAGGTCCTGGCTCAGCAGGGTTTCCTCGTCCACGGTCACAACGGCGCCGCAGTTGGGGCAGGTGACCTCGTACAGGTCGGCAGGCTCCTCGTCGTCCTCGTCGTCCTCGTCGTCCTCGTCGTCGTCCTCCAGCTCGTACACGTCAGAGATCACGTCGTCCAAGTCCTGATCCAGCGTTTCCAGCTCGTCGTAGACCTGATCCAGCGCATCGTCATGCTCGACCACGGTGGCTGCCATTTCCTCCAGCAGATCCATCATGGCGGCAATGATCTTGCCGTTTTTGCTTTCGGGGTCAAATTCCATGCCGGTCATCAAGCCGCGGATGTAGGCGGCCTTTGCGTTCAAATCCATAGCCATAGTGTTGCCTCCCTATTGTTTTGTGAACAAAAATGCCGGGCACGGCACAAGCCAGTACCCGGCAAAAAAGCCAAATCAGTTGACGCGCTCCATATACTCGCCGGTGCGGGTATCGATGCGGATCTTGTCGCCCTCGTTGATGAACAGGGGCACGCGGATCTCGGCACCGGTCTCGACGGTGGCGGGCTTCAGGGTGTTGGTAGCGGTGTTGCCCTTGACGCCGGGCTCGGTGGCGGTGACTTCCAGCTCAACAAAGTTGGGGATTTCCACGCTGAAAACCTTGCCCTTGTAGCTCAGCAGCTTGCAGGTATCGTTCTCCTTGCAGAACTTGAAGTTGTCGGGCACATCGTTGGCGCCTACGGGGATATCGTCGTAGGTCTCAACGTCCATGAAGTGGTACAGGTCGCCGTCCTCGTAAGAGTAGGTGACTTCCTTGCGCTCGATGAAAGCCTGAGGGAACTTAGCGGTCGGGTTGTAGCTGGTTTCAACAACAGAACCGGTGATCACGTTCTTGGTCTTGGTGCGCACGAAGGCCGCGCCCTTACCGGGCTTGACGTGCTGGAACTCAACGACCTGAAGGACCTGGCCGTCCTGCTCAAAGGTGACGCCGTTGCGGAATTCGCCTGCAGAAATCATATTAAAATTCCTCCAATAATAGATTAAACATACCTGTAATTATTTTACAGGATATCGGACCTTTTTGCAAGCCCCTTGCGGGACTTTTTGCGGTGTTTTTTTAATTTTTTGCGGTTTTTACAGTGCGGCAAAGGCCGCCGCCAGCTTTTGGGCGTCCTCGGCCTGCGTACCGGCGGACTCGCAGATGACGGTCGGGGCCAGACCGCGCTGCTTCAGCAGCTGCAAAAGCGGCGCATGGGGCGGGCCGTAGTCGGTATCGGCAAAAGTCAGGTGGCATTTTTCGCCGCCCGCCGTGTAGGCAATGCGGGAAAAATGCGCGTGAAAATGCACGGCGCGGTCATCGCCCAGGGCGTCGCTCAGCTTGTCCAGCAGCGCCGCGTAGGAGGCGGTGTCGGTCAATTCCGTGCCGCCGCTGCGCGCGTAAATGTGCCCGAAATCGATGCAGGGCGTAATGCGCGCGTCCACCGCGCAGAGCGCCAGCACCTCATCCACGGTGCCCAGCTGGTTGACCTTGCCCATCGTTTCGGGGCAAAGGATACAGTCCCCGTAGCCCGCCTCATCGCAGGCGGCCACGGCGCGGCGCATGGTGTCCAGCGCCTTTTCCAGCGCGGCCTCGCGGCTTTGCTTGCCGCAGCTGCCGGGGTGGAACACCACCCGCCGCCCGCCCAGCGCCTTGACCAAAGCGCAGCTTTGCAGCAGGTAATCGACGCTGTGCAGACGTTTTTCTTCGTCCAGACCCGACATGCTGATATAATACGGCGCGTGGACGGACAGGGTAATGCCCTGTGCGGCGGCTGCCTTGCCCAGCGCCTGCGCCTTGTCGTGTGCCAGGCGCACGCCGCGCCCGCACTGGTACTCGAAGGCGGTCAGGCCGAAGGACGCCGTGTAGGCGGCGATTTTTTGCGGGTCAAACCCCTTGGCGGCGTAAGAATCGGACAGCCCCGCCGTGCCGAATTTTGGGGTATCATTCATGGATCTTTCCCCCGTTTCGGTAGAATTTGTTCAGCCAGTACGGCTCAAATTTGCGCTTAAAGCGCACCACACGGTTTTTGTCGTGCGGGGTGCGGGGCAGCAGAAACAGGCAGGGGATGCCGTACAGCCCTGCGGCAAGGCGGTCGGTGAAGATCTGGTCCCCGACCATGGCCATCTGGGATTTGGCCACGCCCAGACGACGGCGCGCTACCCGCAGCCCCAACGAAAACGGCTTGCACGCCAGCGGCACATACGCCAGCCCGACACGCTGCGCAAACGGGCGCACCCGCTTGTCGGTATTGTTGGACACAATGGTCAGGCTGACGCCGGCGGCGCGCATGGTATCCAGCCATTGGCGCACCGAGTCGTCCAGCACCTGGCTGCCGTCGGCGGTCAGGGTATTGTCCACGTCGAGCACCAGCGCGGTGATGCCGTGCTGCGCCAGAAATTCCGGCGTGATGGACTCAATGCGGCGAAAAACATATTCGGGCGTTAAGATCATAGAAATACCTCGGGGGAATGGAGAGTTAGGAGTTGAAAGTTAGGAGTTAGGAGTTAGGATAAGGTGTGCCGCCAAGCGGCACGGTTTTATTTAGCACGATGTAGGGCGGGGTGACCCCACCCCGCCGGGGAGTTTTGCAACAGCCGCAATTTTTCCCCTCATCCGTCACCTGCGGTGACAGCTTCCCCCAAGGGGGGAAGCCTTTTGTGCCGCCCACAAAAAATAAAAGTGCAGACCCCCGCAACTTGCGTGGATCTGCACAGTCGTTCCTTGTAAGATACTCTTACTTAAACTTGCGCTTGCGGGCAGCCTCGGACTTCTTCTTGCGCTTAACGGAAGGCTTCTCATAAGCCTCGCGCTTGCGGACCTCAGCTAACACGCCGCTGCGAGCAGTGCTGCGCTTAAAACGGCGCAGAGCGCTCTCGAGGGACTCGCCCTCTTTGACACGGATCTCCGACATCTTTTTCCCTCCCTTGACCTGAGACAGGAGTTTGCCGGTCAAAATATCAACCAGTAACAGAAATTATACTATAAGTACAGGGGGTCTGTCAACCTTATTTTTTGCCGAAAGTGGGTTTATTTTTAATTTTTTAACATTTTTATGCTTTTTAGTGGAAAACTGCCCACAGCGCCCCGTACAAAATCGGCTGGTGCAGCATGTACACCGCCAAGGTGTGCCGCCCCACAAAGCACAGCGGGCGCAAAACGGCGGGCGGTGCGGCGGGGGCAAGTCGCACAAGGCGCGCGGCAAACAACCCCGCCCAGAACAAAAACAGCCACGGTATCAGCGGAAAGTAATCCGCCGAGGAAAATTTTGTCAGATCCGGCAGCCCCAGCCACCACAAATTGGCGCGGTACAGCCCCGCCGGCAGGGCCGCGAGATGCAGCCCCTCAAAGCCCAAAAAGCCGTAGGGCAGCTGGTTCGTCAGCAAAAACAGCGCGGCGCAGCCGGCCAAGCCCGCGGGCGCGGGGATGCGCTGCAAGACGGGGCGGACAAGCGCGGTAAGCAGCAGCGCGGCGCCGTTCAGGTGCAAAACGCCGAACCATATCCCCTCCGCGGGCAAAAACAGCAGGGTCACGGCGCTTAACAGCACGGCGCACCCGCCCACGACGGCGGCGTTTTTCAGCGGCTTGCGGGCAAACGCAAAGCTGTAACCCGACAGCAGGATAAAGCTCTGGCAGATATACTGCTGCCACGCATGGCAGCCGGGCGCACTGATGTTGTACCACGGCGCGCTTTGTCCAAAAATGTACACCCAGTCGTACATAAAATGGTAGGCAAGCATATTCAGCAAGGCAAGCCCGCGCAGGGCGTCCGCCTGCCAGACGCGGGGCCGCGGCTCGCTCACAGGTGGATGTGGCGTGGCACGCCGTTGATGTAGATGGGGTTCAGCTCAGCCTGGATCAGCGGGCGGGCGTAGCGCTCAAAGTTTTCGTTGACGTGCATACCGTCCTCGGTGATCCAATCGGCAGGGACCTTCTTTTCGTAGTTGGCGACCTGCGTCACATCGACCATCTCGGTCTCCACACGGTAGGGCTGGTCGCTCACGCGCTTGATGGCGCACATCTTGCCGGTCTCGCCGCGCACGGCAGCCTCCACGGCGCCGCCGCCCACCTGATAGGCCTCGGTGATGTCGGTGCGGCTGGCCAGATGGCTGGCGCAGCGCTGCAGCGTCGAAAATTCAATAGCGCGGGTCTTGCAGCCCAGGCGCACACGGATCAGATCGGCCAGATAACGGCTGGTGCCACTCAAGATGGCCTTGTGGCCGAAGGCGTCCAGCTGCCCGGCGGTGGAAACCAGATCGCACAGGAACACGCCGTCCTTGTTCTTGACGCCCTCGCTGGCGGCGATGATGACGTTGTGGCGGGTCTGCGCCAGTTCGGCCACCTTGGCCAGGAAGGCGTCCTCGTCAAAGGGAACCTCCGGCAGCAGGATCAGGTCGGGGCCGTCGCAGTCGGGGCCGGCAGCCAGGCTGGCGGCGGCGGCCAGCCAACCGGTGTGGCGGCCCATGATCTCCGCCACCGTGACGCTGCGCAGGTCGTACACGCTGGAATCGCAGATGACTTCCTTTAAGATGGTGGCAATGTACTTGGCGGCGCTGCCGTAGCCGGGGGTGTGGTCGGTCAGCATCAGGTCATTGTCGATGGTTTTGGGTACGCCGATAAAGCGGATATCGCTGCCGATGCCGCTGCCGTACACCGACAGCTTGGCGATGGTGTCCATCGAGTCGTTGCCGCCAATGTAGAACACCGCGCCGATGTCATGCTCGGCAAAAATTTGGAACAGCTTTTCAAACGGGGCAGCGTCCACCTTGGGGTCGGGCAGCTTGCAGCGGCAGGAGCCGAGGTAGCTGGACGGGGTGCGCTTGAGCAGCTCGATATCCATCTTGTCGGCGAGTTTTTCGTCCAGGTCGATGAGCTTGCCCTTCAAAACGCCCTCGATGCCGTACTGCATACCATACACGCGGGGGGCGCCGCAGGCCTTGGCGGTCTCGTACACACCGGCCAGGCTTGCGTTGATGACGGCGGTGGGGCCGCCCGATTGACCTACCAGAACGTTTTTCATAAAATTACTCCTTGTATAATCGCAAATTGTGCTTTACAGAACGTATTTTTCGATAGCAGCCGCCACACCGTCGTGGTTGTTGTCGGCGCTTACGGCGTCGGCGGCAGCCTTAACCTCCTCGGTGGCGTTGCCCATGGCGACACCCAGCCCGGCAGCCTGCAGCATGGCCAAATCGTTGCCGGAATCGCCCATGGCCATCAGCTGGCTGCGGGCAAGGCCCAGATGTTCGGCCAACGCCAGCAGCGCACTGCCCTTGGTCACGCCGGGAGCGTTGATCTCCAGGTTGGAATCGAGGCTGGTGGTGATCTCGGTGGGACCGACGGTCAGCACCGCCTGCCACGCGGCATCGCGGGCGGCATCGTCGGGGTAGATGATGCTGAACTTTTCAATTTCCTGCGCGTGGTCCCGCATAAACTGCCGCAAATTTTCTGCCTCGCCGCGGGTCGTGTGGAAGTAGGCTCTCAGGTTGGGGGGCAAAAAGGCGTCACAGGCGTCCACGTTGCCTGCCTGGGAGTAGCTCTGCCCGTCCACAAACACGCTGATCAGCCCGCCGAACGGCTGCAAAAGGTCGTACAGGCGAAGGGCCAGCGCGGGGTCAAACGGCTGCTCTACGAGCTTTTTGCCGGTGGCCAGCTCGGTGACGGTGGCACCGTTGCTGGTAATGGCATAGTCTACGCCCGGCCAGTCCAGAAACTGCTGCGGCACCCCTGTGGCGGGGCGGCCCGTTGCGGGCAAGACCAGCACACCCTTTTGCAAGGCGGCATTGATGGCGGCGGCATTGCGCGGGGAAATGGTCTTGGCATCGTCAAAGACTGTGCCGTCCAGATCCAGCGCTACGACGCGGATATCCTGCATAGGTTGCACCTCCGTATTCAATCAGAATAATAGTACCGCAAAACAGGCAGAAATGCAAGAGAGAATCCCCGCCGTTTTTACCCAATAAAAAAGGGGGCTTACGCCCCCACAGCTTGTAGAATAAGTCCGTTTCCGGGATATTTGTAGGGATGGGTCTCGACCCATCCGCACATCTGGCCGCGCGCAGCGCATAAAATCGCGCCGAATCCCTTCTTTGAGCGTTTACAAAATTGCCCCAATGGCAGAAAAGCCCAGCAGACTGACCGCACCCATGATGCAGCCCGCCAGCAGCACACCGCCCATGCAGGCCAGCACGCTGGATTTGAAATCCATGTCCAGCAGGCTGGCGGCCAGGGTGCCCGTCCATGCGCCGGTGCCCGGCACAGGGATGCCCACAAACAGCAGCAGCGCCCAGAACAGCCCGCGCCCGGCCTTTTGCTTCAGCTTTTCGCCGCCCTTGTGGCCTTTTTCGAGGAAAAAGCGGAAAAACTTGCCGACGACCGGCTTGTCGGCGCCCCATTCCAACACGCGGCGCGCAAAGAAGAAGATGATGGGCACGGGGATCATATTGCCGATGATGGCGATGACGTACACCTGCCACAGCGGCAGACCCAGCCCCACACCGATGGGAATGGCACCGCGCAGCTCGATCAGCGGCACCATGGAGATAAAAAAGACGTACAAATAACGATTCAACATACAAAACCTCTCGTCGGTAAAAATCAGCGTGTAACTTACAGTATACCATACACACGCCTGTTTGGCAACCGCGCCGCCGCCCTTTACGCCGATTTTACACTTGCCATCCCCTGCCCTGCAGCGTATAATAAGGGCGGAACGCTTTTGCCGCTGCGGCGGCATTCTATATGGATAAAAGGTGCATGAAATGAAACGTGTTTTACTGATAGACGGTCAGGGCGGCGGTATGGGCGCACAGCTGGCCAAGCTGCTGCTGCCCCGGCTGCCCGCCGACTGCGAGCTTTTGGCGGTGGGCACCAACGTATTGGCCACCAGCGCCATGTTAAAGGCGGGCGCCGCGCGCGGCGCCACCGGCGAAAATGCCGTTATCTACAACGCCGCCCGCGCAGATGTAATTTTGGGGCCTATCGGCATTCTGATGGCCAACGGCATTTTGGGGGAGGTTTCGCCCAAAATGTCGGTGGCGGTATCGGGCAGCGAGGCGGTCAAGGTGTTGATTCCCGCGTCCGGCTGCGGAATTTTTGTGGCGGGCACGCAGGACTGCCGCCTGGACGACTACCTGCAGAACGCCGTGGCGCTGACGCTGCGCGCGCTGGACGCATGATGCCGCTGTTTTCCGCCGCCGCGCCCCTTGTGCAGGCGGCGCAAAAGGCCGCTGCCCACGGCCCCGCGCTGCTGGCCATTGACGGACGCTGCGGCAGCGGCAAGACCACGCTGGCCGATTGGCTGGCGCAGCAGCTCGGCTGCCGGGTCGTGCATACCGACGACTTTTACCTGCCTCCTGCCAAACGGTGCGAAGGCTGGCAGCGGCAGCCCGGCGCAAATATGGATTTTTGTCGTTTACGGCAGGGGGGTTTGCAGCCGCTTCTGCGCGGGCAAACCGCACAGTACCAAGCGTACAGCTGCGCCGACGGGGCGTTTTTGCCGCCCGTTCCCCTGCCCGCCGCGCCGCTGACCATCGTGGAGGGCAGTTACAGCCTGCACCCCGCGCTGCAAACGGAATTTGCCCTGCGGGTGTTTGTGACTTGCCCTCCCGACATACAGGCCGCACGGCTGCAAACGCGCGAGGGGGCGCGCTATGCGCAGTTTGTGCAGCGCTGGATCCCGCTGGAGGAGGGGTATTTTGCCGCACACGACCCCGCCGCCCGCTGCGATTTTGTGCTGGACACTTCAACGTTTTTCGTGTAAAATAGGATATTGACCCTTAGAGAAAAAGCCAGGAAGGCAGCGCCCAGAAGGGTGCGCGGGTGATACTTTTTTGATAAGGATGATTTCTCTTGAAAAACGAAAGAACCAAAAAATTGGCCTATGCAGCGCTGTTTTTGGCGCTGTGCCTTGTCCTGCCCCTGCTGACGGGGCAGATCCCACAAATCGGCAGTATGCTGCTGCCGATGCATATCCCCGTGCTGCTGTGCGGCCTTGTGTGCGGCTGGCAGTACGGCGCGGCGGTGGGCTTTGTGGCGCCGCTGCTGCGCTCTTTGCTGTTCACGATGCCGAAACTGTACCCCGTGGCCATCGCCATGGCCTTTGAGCTGCTGACCTACGGCCTGGTCATCGGGCTGGTGTACCGCCGCCTGGCCAAAAAAGGCATGGTCGGGGTGTACGCGGCGCTGGTTACCGCCATGGTGGTGGGGCGTCTGGTCTGGGGCGTGGCCGAGGTCGTGCTGCTGGGTCTTAACGGCAGCGCCTTTACCGCGCAGGCATTTCTGGCGGGTGCGCTGCTGAACGCCGTGCCCGGCATCATCGTGCAGCTGATTTTGATTCCCGCCGTGATGGCCGCCCTGCAAAAGGCCGGTGCCGTCGAAAACTAACCCCCTATGCAAAAAAGCCGCGCAGGAAGCGCGGCTTTTTTGTTTGTCGATAAACCAAATGGGACGATTGCGAACTTTCGGTTCGTTTGTAGGGAACGGTCTTGACCGTTCCGTGCCGCCTTGCCAAAAGCACAACATGGCGAGCAAACTGCGCGCCGTTCGGCGCGATTTTATGCGCTGCGCGCAGCCAGCGGTACGGCGCGGTCGAGACACGCGCCCTACATTACTACCCGAAAAAGGGCTTTTTCTACAAGCTGATGCCGCGCAGGAAGCGCGGCTTTTTTTTGCAAACGGCAACGCCCGCCCCCGCCGAACGGCGGAGGCGGGCGTTTTTCACGTTTTTGCGTTACTTTTTCTGCAATGCACCCTGCAGCATAATGTCACCGAAGGACAGCGCATTGTATAAGCCCACCTTGTTGGCCTGGCGGACGATGCGCTCCGGCAGGGGCTTGGAGTCATCGGTGGAAAGCAGCACAATGTGCACCTTGTCGGCCACCTCAACGCCGTTTTCCTGCTTGTTGCTGAGCACCTGCAGGTAGATGATGTACGGGTCGGTCATGGAGCCGTAGTAAATATCATTGCCGCAGCGCACCAGCGGGCGGCCTTTATAGGTCAGTTTGGGAGTGTAAGCCATAGCAGAGACCTTCTTTCTGTAAAATTGTATCCTTAATATATTAGTATAGCACAAAACAGCGTGAATTACAAATCCATTTTATCGTCGGGTGATTTCTGCTTGTCCTGCTCCTGCCGCTGCTGGTTCAGGGCGATGCGCTCGGTCAGAATACGCAGGCGGCTGTCCAGCTGGCTGACCCGAATGGACAGCACAAACTGACGTGCCAGCAGCAAAAATATGATAACCAGGAACACACAGTTGATGGGGCTTACAAACCCCAGCAAATCCGACACCCAGTAGGCGATGCCGGGAAACACCGCCACCAGCAGCAAAACCGCGCTGAGGGCCAGCCAGTAGATGGTATCCTCGATCTGCACGCGGGCCTGCCGCACACGGCGCAGCACATACCCCGCCGTGACAAAAGCGCCCAGAATCAGGCAGACACGCAAAACGGTTTGGTCGGTCATATCACAGGCTCCTTTCCGGGTAGGGGGTCTCGGTGTCGCGCTTGCGGAACCACTGGATCAGCAAAATGGACACCGACATTTTTACCATGTACTGCACACTGCGCCAGAAGGTCAGGTAGCTCTGCCCTGCCGTGCGCTCGCCCATTGTGACCTGCACTTCCCTGACCTTGGCACCGTTTTTGATCAGGTAGCTGATGGTATCGGGTTCGGGGCCGTAGTTGAGGTTTTCGGCAAATTCCTGCACCATGGCGCGGTTGAACATCCGCATACCGCTGGTGGGGTCGCAGATGGCGCGGCCCGTCGTCAGCCGAATGGACCAGCTGATGATATAGCTGCCCGCCATGCGCAGGGTCTTGGGCTTTTTGACCGTCAAAAAGCGGCTGCCGATGACGATATCGTTGCCGTCCTCCAGCGCTGCCAGCATTTCGGCGATGTATTCGGGCTTGTGCTGGCCGTCGGCGTCCATCTGCATGGCGCAGTCGTAGCCGTGCTCGGCGGCGTAGCGCAGCCCGGTCTGAAACGCCCCCGCCAGCCCCAGGTTGACGGGCAGGTCAATGAGGTTGAACCCGTTTTGGCGGCAGAGCGCGGCGGTCTTGTCGCGGCTGCCGTCGTTGACCACCACGTAGTCGTATTGGGGGTAGTTATCTATCAGATCCCTGACCACCGGCACGATGCTGGCCTCCTCGTTATGGGCGGGGATAACAATCAGTAGCTTTTGCATAGATGCTCCTTAGTTTACGATGCTGCGCAGTTTTTCATACACAGCCTGCCAGGTAAAGCGTCCCAGCAGCGTTTGCTTGGCCCGTTGGCTGCGCGCCTTGGCCGCCGCCGGGTCGGCGGCGGTCTTTTGCAGGGCGGCGGCAATTTCCGCCGCGTCGGCGCTTTGCAGAAACAGGGCGTGCTCTGCGTCGGGCAGCAGCTCCCCCGTGCCCGCCGTGTGCGTGCAGAGTATGGGGCAGCCGCAGGCGGCGGCCTCCAGCAGCGTCGTGGGGAACCCCTCGGCGTACAGGGTGGGCAGGCAGTAGCAGTCGGCTTGGCTGAGCAGCTGCACGATCTGTGCATGGGGCAGCGCACCGGGGGCGGCAATGCGCCCGCCGCTTTGCTGTGCCAGCTGCCGCAGCTCGTCCAACTGCGGGCCGCTGCCCGCAATGACCAAACTCCAGTCCGGCAGGCTCAGCACCGCCTGTGCCAGCGGCAGTGCGCCTTTTTCGGGGATCAGCCGCCCCACAAAGGCCGCCAGCTTGGTGCCGGCAGGCACGGTCTTGCGCCAGTCTGCGCGGTTTTCGTCCGCCGCTGCCTGTGCCAGTTCGTCGGGGTCCACGGCGTTGGGCAGCGTACCCGCCGCCTGTATGCCGAAGGTTTGCAGCCAGCGGCAGGTGTCGGCGGACACACCGTAAAAATCAAACCCGCAGCGGGCAATGCAGCGGCAGGCAAAATGCTCGTACCACTGCCCCAACAGGCCGGGCAGCCCGCCGTGCATCATATATCCTGTT
>USNZ01000006.1 GCA_900556255.1 uncultured Oscillospiraceae bacterium | reverse complement strand
TGCCCGCGGCGGCGGGTGTCATGGAGCTGTGGGCGGAGCTGCGCGCCATGCTGCTGCCCGCCGTGCTGGCGCTGGTGCCTGTCACGGTGCTGGTCATGGCGGTTTCGGGCCGTGTAACGCAGCACTTCGTCCAAAGAAAGGAGCGTCCTCATGTCTGATTTTCTGCAAAACTCCGCTGCGTGGGGTGTGCTGCTGACCCTGGCGGCCTTTGCACTGGGCAGTGTCATAAACCGCCGCAGCGGCATGGCGGTTTTGAACCCGCTGCTGCTGGCCACCGTGTTTGTGGTCGTGTTTTTAAGCGTGCTGGGCATACCCTGTGCGGCGTATCAGGCAAGCGCCGCGCCGGTCAGCTATCTGCTGCTGCCCGCAACCGTCAGCCTGGCCGTGCCCCTGTACGAAAAATGGGACTTGCTCTGCCGCAACCTGGCGGCGATTCTGGCGGGCATCCTGGCGGGTGTGGCGGCCAGCCTGGGCAGCGTGCTGGTGCTGGCGCTGCTTTTGCGGCTGGATCATACCCAGTACGTCACGCTGCTGCCCAAGTCGGTCACAACGGCCATCAGCATGGATGTGGCCGCCGAGCTGGGCGGCATAGCGGCGCTGACGGGGGCGCTGGTCATCCTGACGGGCATTGTGGGGGCCTTGCTGGCCGATACGGTGTTCCGCGTGTTCGGCATCACGGAGCCTATCGCAAAGGGAATCGGCATCGGCAGTGCGGCCCATGCCGTCGGCACGGCCAAGGCCCTGCAGATGGGCGAGGTCGAGGGCGCCATGAGTGGTCTGGCTATCGCTGTGGCCGGTGTGCTGACGGCCCTGCTCTGCCCGCTGGTCGCCAACCTGATATAAGGCAACCCCGCGATATTTAACCACAAAAAGTGCCCGGACGGTTGAAAAGTTCAGCCGTCCGGGCACAGTCGTTTTTCCGTTTTGGGGTCATTTGGGGAAATCGGGCAACGGACATGATCGTAAATGGCTTTCACATCGCAAACTGGATCGCGCAGAAGGCAGCGTAAATTGCCAGCAGGATAACGCCCTGCGCGCGGTTCATCCTGCCCTTGATGAGGGCGGGCAGCGTCATAATAATCATGACGAGCAGCATGACCGGCAGGTCGAGTACAAGGCTTGAATTGATGCCGAACAGGGTGGAACTCTGCGGAATCGTGAACGGTGCCAGCGTGACGGAAACGCCGCTGACCAGCACGAGGTTAAAGACATTTGCGCCGACGACATTGCCGACAGACAAATCGCTGTGCCCCTTGATGAGCGAGGTGATGGCCGTGACAAGCTCCGGCAGGGAAGTACCCAGCGCAACGAAGGTCAGGGCAATGACGCTTTCGGGCACGCCCAGCGCCTGTGCGATCAGGGTGCCGTTATCAACCAGCAGGTTGGCACCGATGGCGATAGCCACTGCGCCGACAACCAACAGAATCAGCGTTTTGGGCAGCGGCATCAGTTCTTCCTCCTCGGTCTGTACATCCGTGGGGGAATTTTTCATCTGCATGACATTGACGACCATGTAAGCCACGAACAATGCCAGCATGAGAATGCCCATCGGGCGGGTGAACCTGCCAAAACCATAGGCTGCGACGCAGTAGATGGCGGCAGCTGCAAAGAAAAAGAGAACCGGCGTTTTCAGTGTCTTGGGGTCAACCTTGCCGGGGCGGACGGCGATGGTAATAGCCGCAATCAGCGCCGCGTTGCAGATGACCGAGCCGATGGCGTTGCCGTAGGCGATTTCACCGTGGCCGGATACAGCCGACATCGTGGAGACCATGACCTCCGGCAGTGTCGTGCCGATGGAAACGACCGTCGCGCCGATGAGCAGCTCCGGCAGGTGAAAGCGCCGTGCCAGCGCGGACGCGCCGTCAACGAACCAGTCGCCGCCCTTGATCAAGAACAGCAGACCGACGATAAAGAGCAAAACAGGAATCAACATACTTTTCCTCCTTGAATTTTACCTACACAACTACTATCTTATACAAAACCGAGGACGCATGCGTCCTCGGTTTTGTATGCTGAATGCTTTTATGGGAGAAAGGAAATGGCAAATCTGTTACGGCTGATATACAACCGCTTTACTGCCCTGCGGGCGGCTGAAGTGCTTCATAAAGTCCCATGCGGCCCGGCTTTGATCACGGATCGCGCCATGCGGCATATTTTTCATCACCGTATAGCCGACACGCGGTGTCCCGTCTGCAGCTTGATATAGGCGGGTGAACAAGCGTTCCCCGGACGTGTAGCCTTTTTGCACCGTGTAAAAATTCTCTCCGGTGCGGACATCGTCGGGGTGATAGCCGCCGTCCTCCGCCTTGTCAGCCTTTGCCGGGCAGCGGTTTGCCTGTAAAACGGGCGTGAGCTGTTCTTCCATGCTGCGACCCGCCGTGGCGCCGTCGTTATCGCCTACACAAACCCAATAGGGCAGTTCAAAGCCTTTTTCTGTCAATTCGGGGGATATGGCCGCGTTTGCCATCAAACCGCTGCCGGGCAATACGGGACCGTTCCATGGCGAGATCGCTGCAAACAGCTCCGGTCGGGAGGTTCCGACCTCCCGCGTAATGGAACCGCCGTTGGAGAATCCTGTCAAATAAACACGGCTTGTGTCCAACGCATACTCTGTACAGATCTTCTCCGTCATCGCGGCAAAGGCATCGGCGTCACGCGCCAACTGCCAGATGTTGCCCGGTGAATCCGGCACGGCCAGTACAAAGCCGCGTGTCTCGTCCTGCAGCACATCCCACCCGTTTTTGGAGCAGAACATCCATGCCGGCTCACCGCGACCATGCACACTGTAAACCAGAGGCAGACCGGCGACCTCCTCCTTGGACATTCCGCGCGGCAATCGAACCCCATAGGGGTAATCCAATGTGTCGGGACAAACCGAGTCGATTCGGTACTCTACGCTTGTATAGTATTCCGTGCGCGTGGGGTGGAAGCGCAGTGTGCCGTCCGGACCGTCCTTCCAGCGGATTATGTGTTCAAACAGTCCCTTATAAATCGCAGTTGTCAGGGCCAGACCGGGCGCAGGCACACTTTCCGAGACAAGCACCTGCTGCGCCGGAAGTTCTGCGTTATACCAACGCCGCGCCGGTATTCCGGCAAGCGTGACCTGTTCTTCCTTTGAAGCCTTGGCTGCCGCTGCAAAGTATTCCACGGCTTGCTGCGCGTCTTTCATCGGAGTTCCCAACAGCCAGACGCAGCTTGCCAGATTTCCATACGTCGCGGAGTAATCGGCGCTCACGTTTTTGACCATCCAATGATCCGATCCCTGCTGTGCGGCAGAAAAATCGTCCGGCGCGCCGTTCACCAGGGCAGCCGCCGCAATACGATTCGGTCGTGCCGCCAGACAATTTCCGGCAAAGACAGCGCCATCCTCATACCCCACAAGGTAGATCATTGTCTCCCAACACCACAGCTTGCCGCCGCGGCCGAACAAACTGCGGCCGTTTCGCGTGGCAAAGCTGTTCCGAAGTTCATCATACAGCCGCGCCGGAAGCGTAACATCCTCGACCGCCCAGCCGCCGGGTACAATCGGGATCACCAAAACACCGCTTTCCCATTCTGCCAACATCTGCCAGCCGGAAGTTTCCGCAAAACACCGTGCAGTCTCCTCCGTGGCGGCTTGCGCGGCAGGCGGGCAGACGATGAACATTTTTGCCGGGTCATAATCGGCGCGGGTCGATATATAGGTGTATACCATACAGAGAAACCTTTTTTAGGAAACACCGCACAATTCTAAGTGCCGCAGCCGCCGGAACGGTGCTTAAGCCGTCAGGCGGAAATTGTGCGGTGTTGCCCTTACTTTGTGATAATCAATTCCCCGTTTTTGCCGCGGGAGAATTGACGCATAAACTCCCATGCCCATTCGATTTGCACAGGATCCACCGCGTGCGGCATATTGGCAGCAACTACAAGCTGCAGCAGAGGTGTCTCGGCGGAGACATCTTTGTTGAACCAGTTCTGTACGGTGTAGCGTCCGTTTCCCTTATGTGTCGTCTCATCGGCAGTCATCCCGGTTTCGCTGTTTTCGTCAAACATAGGTTCCTGCGGGATGTGGTCAAATGCCTTCCACCATGCCAGTGATTCAGCCGCCATACCGGACGAATCGGCGGGAACCGGCCAGTGGACCATCGAATCATCTGCCGCGCCCGCGTTCTGGATAAGAGGCATCAGCAAATCGCGTTTTGCCTTCTTTTCCTTGGCGCGCTCTGCCGAGATGCAGACGTGTCCCAGTTTTTCCGGCGGCACATCGCGGATGAAGCCCTGCAGCATCTTGGCGGGGTCTGCATCCATAAAAAAGGTGGCAAAAGCGTTGCAGGGGGCTGCCGCTGCAAAAATTTCGGGATAGGTACTTGCCAGCGCATGAGTCATAGCGGCGCCCATGGAGAAGCCGCTGACATAAATGCGGCTTTCGTCGATGGGATGAACCTGCTTCATATGCTCGACCAGTGCCAGCACAAAATCTATATCGCTGGGCAGAACCGGCAAATCAAAAATATTCCAGCACTTGCTGCGTGCCGGGGCAGGGAATACCACGATCAGGTTTTCCCGGTCTGCAATATCGTGCCAGTTGCTTTGTTCGGCGCCATACAAGGGTACGCAGTTTACCCCGTGGAAATAAAACACCAGCGGCACTTTTTCCTTACTGCCGCGCAGCTGCGGCGGGATATACTCATACCAAGTATGCGGGTAGTTGTTATTCACGCCCAGGCTCGTGTCATTTACATGGGCGGTAAAGCCGCGCTGCGTAAAAGCTGTACGGTGCTGGTAATGACCATACACATCGTTTTGCCAGCGGCGGGTACGGCTGAACAGATATTCCCACGCTAGCCGCACGGAATCCGCATCCGTGGGACGTTCCGTTGTGATCAAACGGCACTCTGGGTTCTTGCCGTAATGCGTAACAATGCCGTCATGCTCAGGATCCCGACTCGTCTCGCCGTTTGCATGCATCAGATACGCAGTCGCCAGCGGGTCGCTGCTCCATGCTGCGGTTTCCACATTCAGCACACCGTCCGGTAACGCATAGCTGCCCGGCAGGCGGGAAACCATCATGGCCGGCACATTCAACGGGCGCAGTGCCGCCAACGTTGTCAGCATGGCGGAGGCTTCCGGGGAATCCGCAATGTAGAAGATCATCCCGTTAAAGCCGTTCACCCCCAGCTTGCTGCCGCGCAGCACACCGAAGCAGCGCACCAGATAATCCATATCGTTTTCGCGCGTGGGGTCGTTGGTGAAATTCCAGCCCTGTTCCGTGGGGTTGGGGAACAAAAGCAGAAAGTGTTCTTCTTCAGCCAGCGTATCCAGCCCTAAGCGCTGCATACATTCGGCGGCAGAAGCCTCATCCCGGCCGTTGCGCAGCACCATAACAACCTGTGTCTGCTTGGGATCCGGGCAGCCGCTTTTCGGGGCATAGCAATACATCGTGCGATCCGCGCCGCTGTCGGCATGCACGTCGTTTTCGTGCTCTACGGTTGTGTTCGTCTTTCCGGGGACCGACTCCGATACGATACGCCCTGCTTCTGCAGAAAACTGAACAAGTGGATTCATCGGATCATTCATGGTAAAAGTCTCCTTTGTAAAAGGAAAACCGCGCAGTCCTTATAAATTATCGGTGCTGCGCGGTCTTGCTTATTTCAATCAAGCGGGGAACATAATAAACGCGCCGACAGCCAGACCTACGATCTGGAACAGGTACATCGGAATGGCAAATTTGAAGAATTAAGACATCTTGTATTTGCCCATGCCGAGGATCATAGCCGGCAGACCGTCAATGGGCAGGAAGCCGCCGCCCCATGCAGAAGCGGTCATGGCAGCTGCAACGCCTGCCGGGTTGATGCCAAGGCTGGTGCAGGTTGCAATGGCGATAGGCGCAAATACGAACAGCGAACCGATAGAAGCACCGGTCAGCGTGGCACAGGCGCTGGTCAGCAGGCAGAAGACCAGGATCAGAACAAAGTAGTTCACATTGCTGCCCATCAGACCGGCAACGGCTTCGCCTACCATGGCAGTAAAGCCGGTGGAGGCCAGCGCATTGGCAACGCCGATAACGGCAGCCATCATAAGGATCAGCGGGCTGAAAACATTGGCGCGCAGCTCCTTGAAATCATACACACCGATCAGGCAGAGGAAACCGGCCAGCAGGCAGGGCAGAATGTATGCGGCCTCGCCAAAGTTGCTGGCGAAAACCATACCGATGATCGAGATGGCAAACGCAACGTAGGTGCAGTTTTCTTTCCACTTAGGCATTGCTGCCGCAGCAGGGGCTTCCTCGGCTTCCGCCACGGCGTCCCCGGCACCGACATCGTGATCCGGCAGCAGCTTGTAGGAAATCAGGCACCAGATCAGGAAGAACAGGCTCATGAAGAACACCATGCCTGCGTAGCGGGGCAGCGTGACTTCGCCCTCAACGCCGGTGCCCTCCAGCAGGGAACTGGAAAGCCCCATAAAGAACGCGACGCTGAAGGGAATCAGCGCACGACCGGTAGCAAAGCCGCCGGGCATCAGCAGCTTGGAGTTGGGCAGGTGCTTGCTGTACGGGATGCTGGCAAGGATGGTCAGGATCATAACATAGTAGCCGGTATTGCCGCCGCCCACAAGACTGGTTCCAAGCATAACCACGATAATGATCATCGCGTAAGCCCAAAAGCCGCCTTTGGTAGCCAGCTTTGCCATGATGTGCTTGATATTGCCCATCAGACTGGTTTTTTGTACGCCGGCCATAACCGCCATAAAGCCCGCAACCATGATAACATTCTTGTCAACAAAGCCTGCAAAGGCATCTTCAATCGTAGAAATACCGGTAACGACCAGCAGGCAGCAAGCCAGCAGTGCCGGTGCACCGAATGAGAACTTGTCCGACATGATCATAACGATCATTAAAATTACGATCGCAAGCGCGATCCCCATTTGCAATGTCATTTTTCATTTCTCCTATCTTTTTAACGGATTCCGGGAATTTTTCTCGGCGGAGGTAGAGCTCCGCTTTCTTTCCGACTCGATCCTCCCTTCCCTGCGTTTTTCGCCGCAAACACAATACTGTGTTTATCTTAGTTACAAGTATACTGTTTGCGCGGGTCGGCAACAATCGAGTTGACGTTCAAAACTGTTCCAATCGGAAACATGAAATGAATTTTTTGTGAATTGCGTTCAAAAAGTGTTTCGATTCTAAACATTACACAAACAGAACGAAACCTATCCGTGCAAATTTGAAACGCCTATAAAAACGTCGGCTTTCGGTATGTAATTGCAATCTTTAGGTTTATTTGCGGCCGTTCGTCATCTTAACGGCGTAGTCAATGGCGTTGACAAGGCTCAGCTCATTGCTGGTGCCTTTTCCGGCCAGCGCAAAGCCTGTGCCGTGATCCACACTGGTGCGGATGATGGGCAGCCCCAGCGTAACGTTGACGCCCTCGACGGCTTTCCACGCCTGCTTGTCGCGGTCATAGACGAAGCCGACGGTCTTGAGGGGGATATGCCCCTGATCGTGGTACATACAGACGACAATATCATACCAGCCGCCCAAAGCCTCGGAGAAAACGCTATCCGGCGGGATAGGACCGATGGCGTTGATGCCCTCGGCCTTGGCAGCCTCGATGGCGGGCCGGATCTCCTCGATCTCCTCGGTGCCGAACAGACCGTTTTCGCCGCAGTGGGGGTTCAGACCGGCCACGGCGATCTTCGGCTCGGCAATGCCCATATCCTTGCAGGCCTTGTCGGCGATCTCAATAACTTCCAGCACGCGATCCTTCTTGACACGGTCACAGGCTTCGCGCAGCGAAACATGGGTGGACACATGCACAACGCGCAGGTCGTGGTGGGCCAGCATCATCGTGTATTTCTTGGTGTGGGTGTAGGTGGCGTAAATCTCGGTATGACCGTCAAAGTGTGTGTAGCCGTCGGATTTTTCGCCGTGGTAGTATGCCAGCGCCTTGTTCATGGCTTCCTTGTTCAGGGCGTTGGTGCAGGTGGCGTCCACCTCACCGGACAGCGCCAGTTCAATGACCTTTTTGACACACTGGAACGCCGCGTTGCCGCCCTCGACGCTGACCTGCCCGATAGGGAATGTCCTGACATCGGGGATCAGCTCCAGATGCAGCACATCGATGGTGCCGGGGGTGAATTTGGCATCGCTGACTTTCTCACAGCGGTGGATGGCAATGTCGGGGCGGCCAACAAAATGGGTCGCCTGCTCGATCATTTTTGCATCACCTACCACAAGGGGACGGCAGCGGTCGTAAATGTCGGCGTGGCCAAGCGCCTTGACGGTGATCTCCGGACCGTTGCCCGCAGGGTCGCCCATCGTAATGCCGACAATAGGCTTTTCACTCATAAGAACGTCTCCTCTCGCGTATCAGTTCCAGCCCTTGGCGGCGTTGTCGGCCAACACTTTTTTGATGGCCTCCAGACCTTCCTCGGGCACATAGTTGAACGGTGCGCGGCACTTGCCGACATTGCGGCCCTGCAGCGCCACAGCCGTCTTAATGATGGTGTTGGGGTTGCCGTACTGGAAGGTCTGCTGCAGAATCGCAATCGCATCCTGCGCCGCCTGTGCGCCCTCAAGATCGCCCGCGATGAAGCGGTCATAGATGGATGCCACCGTAGCCGGCCAGATGTTGGCGCGGCCGGCAATGCCGCCGGCACCGCCCTCTTTCAGGCAGGTCAGGATGGCACCGTCGTTGCCCGCGAGGATGCGCACATCCTTGCCCAGATCACGGGTCAGGCGGATATAGGCTTTCAGGTTCTCGATGTCGCCGCTGGAATCCTTGGCGCCCACGATGTTATCCACATCGCGGCACAGCGCCTGCACGGTCTCGGGCAGCAGTTTGTTGCCGGTGCGGGCGGGAATGTTGTACAGGATAATGGGCAGGTCCACGGCCTTTGCCACGGCGGTGTAGTGGTCGTACAGCTCCTTCTGGGAGGCGAGCGCAAAGCTCGGCGTGATGATGGACAGGGCGTCCGCGCCCAGCGCCTCGGCGCGCTTGCTCATGCGGATGGTCTCGGCGGTGGTGATGCAGCCTGTACCGGCGTAAACCGGCACACGACCTTTGACTTGGTCAATCACCGTGGCCAGCACTTCCTCCTTCTCTTGGAAGGACAGGGCGTAAGCCTCGCCGTTCGTACCCAGCGGGAAGATACCGTGTACGCCGCCCTGCAGCAGGCGCTCGACCTGATTGCGCAGCTCCTCGTGGTTGACGGTCTGCTCGGGGTCGTTGTTCATCGGGGTGATTACCGGGGGAATGATGCCTTTAATATCCGAAACGTTCATGGTGTATTGCTCCTTATCTGGTGGCTCACAGAATCTCCTGATACAGCTTGCGGGCATCGTCCGGTGTGACCGGGCGCATATTGTTGACCAGCAGCCGCTGCACCTGCATACCGGACTCGACCAGACCCTCAAGGTCACTCTCCGGCACACCGAAGGTCTTGAGACTGGTGGGAATGTCCAGATGCTTGACGATCTCCTCCAGCTTGGCGATGATCCACTTTGCCTTTTCGTCCACGGTGGTGCAGGTCTTTTCCCCGTGGCAGCAGCGGTCATAAGCGACAGCCAGACGCTCCTTAACGGCGGGGTGCTCGGCGTTGAAGCGCATGACCGGTGCAAGCAGGATCGCGTTGGAAACGCCGTGGGCAATGTGGTATTTGCCGCCCAAGGGATAGCTCAGGGCGTGGACAGCCGTCGTGCCGCTGGCCGTGATGGCCAGACCGCCGTAGTAGGCGGCGATCTGCATACGGTTCTTTTCGGTCATCGCCTCGGGGTCGTCGCAGGCTTTTTCGATGTTGTTCAGAATCAAGTCAAGACCTTCGAGCGCGTACAGATCGCTGAACGGGTTGGCCTTGTTGCCGGTGAAGCACTCGATGCAGTGTGCCAGAGCATCGACACCGGTCGCGGCGGCGATTTTGCGCGGCAGGTTCTTGATCATGCGGGCGTCGAGGATGACATAGTCGGCAATCATATTCTCGTTGACGATGCCGACCTTCAGCTCCTTCTCGGGCACGGCGACGATGGCGTTGGGGGTAACTTCGGCCCCCGTACCGGCGGTGGTGGGAATCAGGATGATGGGGACGCACTTCTTGGCGCGACCCGGCTCGTCCAGCAGTTCCTTGACGCCGTACTCATCGGTGACCAGCACACTGGCCAGCTTGGCGGCATCCATAACAGAGCCGCCGCCGCAGGCGACGATCATATCCGCACCACTCGCCTTGAACCGGTCAATGAGCTTCTGCACAGCCATGTAGCTCGGCTCTGCGGGCAGATCGTCGAGGACATAGTAGTCCGTGCCGCTGTCCTTGACGGCAGCTTCGGGCAGGGCAAACAGCCCCGCGCCCTCGATACCCTTATCGGTGAACATGGCAACGCGCTTGACGTTGTTGTTCTTCAAAATTGCGGTGATGTTGTCCATCGCGTTTTCGCCGCCATAGACAGCATGGGGCATTTTCAGACTGTAAGTGGTAAGCATAGCAAAAACCTCCCTATATACTCTCTGCAGACTCAACGTGCCTGTGCGGCGGTGGGGTTGTACAGCCCCACGGTCTCGCGCTTGACACCCAGAACATCCTGCTCGCTGAAGCGGACGTACTTGATACCCTGCCGTGTGCGGGCGGCGTAGGCAAGATGCAGCATACCGTCCCGGCTCTGCATCAGGTAGGGGTACTCGTACTGTTTGTTGTTGGTCTTGTTCTCGTCGCCCATGTAGCCCTCGCCGCGCTCCATCCAGCGGAGGATCGGGAACGTCAGACCGCCGTCCTCGGACAGCGCCACGGCCACCGGGCAGCGCAGACCGGGCCATGCAGCCTTGCCGGGCTGCGGATCGGGCGTGCAGGTGGGGTTGTAGGCAATGGCGATGCGGCCACTTTGCAATTTCAGTGCGCTGATGCTGGAATTGTTGTTGGGCAGCGGCGTGGGCGCAGGCTCTGTCCATGTATCGCCGTAGTCGAACGACTCGCTGCGGTGGATGCGCCAAGCCTCGCGGTTGCGCATAAAGGCTACCAGATGTCCCGGCTCCAGCTCCACAACATTGGCGTGGACATGACCGTTGCTCTTGGGCATCATGACCATCTTCCAAGTCTCGCCCTCGTCATCAGAAATACGGAACGCCGTGGGGTCGCCGGAAAGACCATCCACCGAGTCGGTGCAAAGCCAGTTGGCGAAGATCCAGCGCCCGTTGGACAAAATCTGGATGGGCTGGCGGCAGAACGTACCCTCCTCGGGGAAAACGGTAGTGTAGTCGCCCCATGTCTTGCCGCCGTCGGTGGATTTCTGACAGCGGACGACTGCCGTGTACTGCATGTTGTCCTTGCCCGCCTGACGGTCGAGTTGGGCGGTGTACATCGCCCAGACAGCGTTGTCCGGGCCGTAGAACAGCGAGGGGTTCTGCTCGCTGCGGGTGGGATCCTTGGAAATATCCACCGGCGGCAGCCATGCCGTGCCGTCGTGCGGCAGGCAGGAGCAGATGATGTGGATGTCGGCGCAGCCCTCATACGTGCCGGCGAACCAGCAGCACAGCAGATCGCCGTCGGGCAGTTCCACCATGGCCGGGGCGTGGGCGGTGGGGTAGCCGCCGGTGGGCAGCAGTGCCTCCAGCGTGCCCATTTCCTCATTCTCATATACGGTGCCGTCCCAGGTCAGACCGGGTAGTTTTGCATAGGTCATGTTGTTTCCTCCGTATCCGTAGCGATTTGTTTGGCCAGCTCGGTCAAAAGATCGGCATGACCGAAGCCGCCGGATTTTGTGATAACATACCGCGTTGTGCCGTTGCAGCCAAAGCGTGCCAACACAACGCCGCGCTCCATCTCGCAGATGGGTTCCAATTCATGGACGCCGACGCTGTTCATACACTGCAACAGCGTGTCGCCGCCGGTCAGCAGCAGCGTGCCGACCGCATGGCTTGCGAAAAGTTCCCCCGCCAGCTGACCAACACCTCTGGCAATGCGCACCCGCATTTCCTCGCGGGTCAGACCCAGTGCATCGGCTGCGGCGGCGGTCAGCTCGTTGCCGCCCTCGTCGTTTGTCTCAATGATGTTATGGGGGTGCGCGGCGAGCGTTCCCTCGATATTTTTCAGTGCTGTCTGCCCTTCCTCGCTGTACCAGTAATCCGGTGTCAGCTTTTGGTGCGGGGTCAGCCGCAGACGGGTGAAGCCTGCCTGTTCCGCCTTGTCGAGTTGGGCCAGCGTGATGGCGTTTACGCTGCCGCAGATGACCAGCAGCCGCGGGTCCAGTGCCGGGCAGGTAACATCCGCGCCGCCCAGCCCCAGCAGCTCCGACAGCACGGCGCCAAATCCGGCACAGCCTGCCAGCACATGCAGCCCGCCGTTGTTCAGCAGGGCGCGACCCGTGCTGCGTAGATCTTCCGCCGTGGCGGCGTCAAAAATCAAGATGCCGTTCGCTGTCGGAACACCGGCGTCTGCCGCCAGTGCCGGGAAGCTGGCGGCGGGCAGGTCGGTTTGCTCGGCCAGCAGCTCCGCGACAGCCGCGTGGCGTACCGGCTCAAAAGGATCCACGCCGAAAGGGCTTTCGGTGACCGGCACACCGTCGATGTACTGCACACCGTTTTTCGTCACGCGGTTCATCTGGGGGAATGCGGGCAGAAATGCCAGTCGGCGGCTGCCGCTGGCGTTCAGCAGAGCAGCCAGCTCCGCGCCCACGTTGCCGCGCAGGGCGGAATCCGTCTTTTTATAAAGGTAGGTGAACCCGGCATGCTTGGCGCGCCGCACCAAATTCTCCACTGCCTCATAAGCCTTGGCAGCGGACAGGTGGCGTGTCTCGGTGTCCACCACCAGAACGTCCGCGTTCCGGTGGGTGAGCGCCGCGTCCGCGCCTACAACCACGCGGGTCTTGATGCCGCGCGCCGCAAACTGCACACCGGTATCCAACGCCCCGGTGAAATCGTCCGCGATGATCAGAAGAACCATCGGATGTCCTCCTTTTTCTTTTAGGCAGTACCGCATCATTCTAAGTGCCGATACGGCGAGCGAGGTGCGGTGCTGCCTTTGTTCTGTGTTTCCATTATGCCGCATTTTGGAACGTCTTGCACCCTAAAAATGCAAAATATGCGTTGCAATCTGCAACGCATAAGAATTTTATTCTGTGATTTTTAGCAAATCGTTTCAAATAGAAACGCTTGGGCCGTGCAATTTGTGCCGCAATCTGCTATAATCGTCTCAAAGCTGAACACGGAGGTTTTGCTGCTATGGAACAGAGCAAGATTCGTATTCTCGGTATCGCCCCTTATGACGGTATGCGTACCGCGATGGAGCGCGCAGCTGAGGCATACCCGCAGATTCAACTGGACGCCTACACCGGCGATTTGGATGCCGGTGTGGCCATCGTGCAGCGGATGCCGCCCAACACCTATCACTGTGTTATCTCCCGCGGCGGCACGGCGGCGCTGATCCGCAAGGTGAGCGATCTGCCGGTGGTGGACATCAACATTTCGGTTTACGATGTGCTGCGCACGATGAAGCTGGCGCAGAATTACACAAGCCTGTACGCCATTGTCGGGTTTCCCAGCATCACCGAGCCGGCGCACACGCTGTGCAGCCTGCTGGGCTACGACTTGGATATCCTGACCGTACACAGCGCCGACGAGGTCACAAACACCCTGCAGCGCTTGCAGGAGGGCGGCTACCGCATGGTCGTTTGCGATATGGTCACCCACACGGTAGCACGGCAGCTGGGACTGGACGCTTTTCTGATCACATCGGGCATGGAGAGCCTGCACGCCGCCCTGGATCAGGCGCTGAGCATCAGCGAGTGGTACAGCCAGCAGCGGCGGGAAATTATGCTGCTGCGGCGCATCACGCAGGGACAAAACGGTCGAGCCATCGTGCTGAACGGCGACGGCACGGTCTTTTATGCCAGCCCCGCCGATCCGCCGAACGAGCTGTTGGAACAGCTGCGCAGCCATATGACCGAGATACCGGCAAGCGGTACACTGAAATTCTACTACACCGAACACGACCATCTGTACAATATCACCGCACAGGTTTTTGTGGCGGATGAGGCAAGACGGTATCTGTTTTACTGCGTGCCGTCGCGCATCCCGCTGCACACCAACTGGGCGGGGCTGCGTTCCATGAACCGCGGCGAGTGCGAATATCTCTTCAGAAACAGTTTCTACAGCCTGAGTGGAGCGCTGGGAACGCTGAGTGCGGAGATCGAGTCGCTTTCCTCTGTGCGTCAGCCCATCATGATCAGCGGCGAACCCGGAACCGGTAAGGAACAGATCGCGCGCCATCTTTACCTGCACAGTCCCCTTGTCAACAAGCCTTTGGTCGTTGTAAATTGCGCTTTAATGAACGAAAAGAGCTGGGATTTCCTGCTGAACCATTACAGTTCGCCCCTCAATGCCACCGACAACACGGTGTATTTCCAGAATCTTGAATCTATTGCAGACGCCCGTGTGCCGGAGCTGCTGGCCGCCATCAAGGAGACGGGTCTCGCCCGCCGCGTGCGGCTGATTTTCAGCTGCGCCTGCCGCGAGGAGGGCATTGTGCCGGACGTGCTGCGCAAATTTACCGAGCGTCTGGGTTGTCTTTCCTTGTCGCTGCCGCCGCTGCGCAGCCGTCAGGATGAGATCCCCTCGCTGGCAAGCCTGTATTTAAGCAGCCTGAACCTGGAGATGGGCAAGCAGATTTCCGGCTTTGAGCCGCGTGCCATCGAAATGCTGCGCCAGTACAGCTGGCCGATGAACTACACCCAGTTCAAAAACATCCTGCGCACGCTGGCTTCCGTCACAGACGGCGCCTATGTGACCGCCGCACAGGTCGCAGAGCTTTTAGGGCGCGAGCGCACCCTGCGCCGCCCTGCCGAACCGCCCCACGCGGAGGTGCGCAGCGACCGCACGCTGGATGATATCATCACCGAGGTCGTGCAGCAAGCCGTCGCCGCCCACAACGGCAACCGTGCCGCCGCTGCCCGCCAGCTTGGCATCAGCCGCACAACGCTGTGGCGGTATCTGGGACGTATGGATGGGGAGCTTGAAAAGTGAATCGGAACGGATTCACTCCGAAAAGTGTGTGAATTTGCGGGAATATTTGATTGCCCCCCGCTTTGGGTAGGAACATGTTTTGCCGACGTAGCGTTTGGATATCCACAAACGCGTTTTCGGGGTGTACCCCGGAGCCCCGGCCTTAAAACGAAAACAGGCAAGCCGTTTTGATCTGCGGCTTGGCTGTTTTATTTTGAGTG
>USNZ01000005.1 GCA_900556255.1 uncultured Oscillospiraceae bacterium | reverse complement strand
AAGGCTACCAGACCGCCCGCGTCGGCGACAGCATCGACCTGAGCTACGCCACATCCAACACCCGCCGCGGGCGTGTGGGGCACGGCATCGCGCACACGCTGACGGCCTGCGGCAAACAAGGCACACTGTGCTTTGTAGACCTGAACGCTGACCCGAAGCTCACGGAAAATGCCCGCTGCCTGACAACACGCCAGGACAATGGGATTCACCGCCACAAGGGCGAAGTCTCCGGCGTTTTGCAGGGCGGCCGCATCCGCCGCCTGACGCCGCGCGAGTGTCTGCGTTTGCAGGGCTGGGCAGATGACCGCATCGATAAAATACTCGTTGTTTCGTCCGAAATGCAAGCCTACCGGCAGGCCGGCAACGGCGTGACTGTGAATGTGGTCGAGGCGATCGGCAAACGGCTGGCGGCGATAGACGCAGAGCTGTGCGGCGGATAAATGGCGCTGGATTTTCGGGATCAGTATTTCGGCTGTGAGATCGAGATGACCGGCCTGACCCGACAACAGGCGGCACGGACGCTGGCGGAGCTGTTCGGTACAAGCATAACACACTACGGCGGCACCTATGATGGTTACCGCGTGACCGACCGCGAGGGCAAAGACTGGAAAATCGTTTCGGATGGGAGCATCCATGCCTTTCGCCGAAGCAATGGCCGGCAGGTTCCCGCTGGGCGAGAGTACAGGGTCGAGATGAACTCCCCCAAGCTCGAATACGCCGAGATGGAAAAGCTGCAGGAGGTCGTGCGCGCTTTGCGCCATGCAAGTGCTTTTGTCAATGACTCCTGCGGGATGCACGTTCATATTGATGCAGCCAGGCACACACCGAAAAGCCTGAAGAACCTGCTGTCGATCATGTACTCGAAAGAGGACATTCTGTTTGCGGCGCTGAAGGTGGATGAAAGCCGAACCCGGCGCTGGTGCAGACGCGTGGAAGAACCTGTGCTGCAGACGATCCGCAAGCTGCCGAAGGACGCAAGCATGGAGATGCTGAAAAGCCGCTGGTATCAGGGGAATGACGGCAGCAACGATCACTACGACTTATCGCGGTACCATGCCGTCAATCTGCATTCGGTGTTCTACCACGGTACGGTCGAGTTTCGGCTGTTCAACGCTACGCTGCACGCGGGCGAAGTCAAGGCCAACATCGTGCTGGCGATGGCAATCTCGGCGCAGGCGATCAACCAACAGAAAACGCTGGCGCACAAAACGCCGGTCGGCGATAACCCTGCCTTTACGTTCCGCACGTTTTTGCTGCGCTTGGGGTTGATCGGCCCGGAGTACAAAAATGTGCGGGAGCATTTGCTGAAAAATCTGCCCGGCGACCGCGCGTGGCGGTATGACAAAGCGCAGTATCCCTGCAACCAACGCCATCGGGACGATGGCGCAAGATAGATTGGAGATGAACGGTTGAACGAGAAAACTTTATATTTTGCCTATGGCAGCAATTTGAATCTGGATCAGATGGCCCGCCGTTGCCCGGATGCAGAGCCGGTGGGGCGTGTGCGGCTGGACGGGTATCGGTTGGCATTCCGCCGCACGGGCGGCGGGTACCTGACGATTTTGCCCGACAAGGGCAACCATGTGGACGGCCTGCTGTGGAAAGTCAGCGCACAGGACGAGCAAGCGCTCAACCATTACGAAGGCTTTCCGCATTTTTATGCCCGGCGCACGGTCGATGTGCAAGGCAAAGGCGTGGGCCATCAGGCAATGGTGTACGTCATGAATGCGCCGTATAAGGACGAGCCAGAACGCCCAAGCCGCTATTACTGGAATACCGTGCTGGAGGGCTGCCGCCAGAACGGGATTCCTATGCAGCCTATGTTGGAAGCATGGCGCGAGGCTGCGCAGGCGTGCCGGCCGCAGAAGCATCGGGATACATTTGAAAGTCCTGATCGTTGAACCGGGGCAATATCCCCGCGAGGCCGACATGGAGCCGACCCTTGAAGCCAAGCAGAAAATTGTCGGCGGGTTGATCGATGTTGCCTACCCATTCCCGGATGACAACGTCTGCGTTGTTCTGAACGACGAAGGCAAGCTGATGGGCCTTCCGCTGAACCGTGCGCTCGGCGATTATGACATCATCGCCGGGACGTTCTTTGTGTGCGGCTATAACGAAGAGAACTTCGTCGGCCTGACGCCGGAGCAGTTCACCCGTTACGAGAAATTCTACCACGACCCACAGCTGTTCCACCGGACGCCCTTTGGCATTTTGGTAGAGCACTGCACGACGGAACGCTATGCTGCCGCGATGGATGCCGTTTCAAGACCCCGGCGTCCGCCCAGTCGACAGGCCCCCGAAAGATGAATGATCTCAATTCCACCAAGGCCCGCAGCCCTCTCGGCTGCGGGCCGCTTTTTATTTCTACATTATAAAAGGAGAGAATCTGCCATGAAAAAGTTTTATACCGCCGAATCCGTTACCGAGGGCCACCCCGACAAACTGTGCGACCTTATTGCCGATAACGTCCTAGACGCCTGCCTTGCCGTTGACCCCGCCGCCCGTGTCGCGTGCGAGGCGCTGGCCACCCGCGGGCATATCGTGGTCGCGGGCGAGATCAGCACGACTGTGCAGCCGGATGTGTTCAACATCACGCGGGATGTTGTGCGCGGCGTCGGGTATGACCCGAAAGCGTTTCAGATCGACTGCTGGCTGCACGCGCAAAGTCCCGACATCGCGGGCGCGGTCAATGTACCTCTGGACGACACCGACCCGGACGCACTCGGCGCGGGCGATCAGGGCATTGTGGTCGGCTACGCCTGCAAGGAAACGCCGCAGTTCATGCCGCTGCCTGTGGTGCTGGCGCATCGCCTGACCAGCTTGCTGACACTGGCCCGCATGACCGACACCATCCACGGCATCGGCCCCGACGGCAAGGCACAGGTCACGGTCGAGTATGCCGTGAATGAACCGGAGCATGAGGATGCGCCGCTGCGCGTTTCGACCGTGGTTTTGTCCGTCCAGCACGCCGCCAACAAAAATCCGGACGAGCTGGCGCAGGAATTGACCGAGCAGGTCATTGCACCCGCACTGCGCGGGCAGCCCGTGAATGATACGCTGGAAATCCTCATCAACCCCAGCGGCAGCTTTGTGCTGGGCGGGCCGGAGGCCGACACCGGCCTGACCGGCCGCAAGCTGGCGGTAGACGCCTACGGCCCATTTGCCCCGCACGGCGGCGGGGCGCTCTCCGGAAAAGACCCGACCAAGGTGGACCGCAGCGGCGCATACATGGCGCGGTACATTGCAAAAAATCTGGTGGCGGCAGGCATCGCCGAGCGCTGCCAGGTCACGCTGGCCTATGCCATCGGCATGGCAGAGCCGGTCATGGTCGAGGTGGACACGTTCGGCACCTGCCCTCTGTGCGCCGATGATTGCCTTGCCAAAGCTGTGCGGCAGGTCTTTGACCTGACCCCTGCGGGTATAATCGAAACGCTCGACCTGCAAAATCCGTTCTACGCCCGCACGGCGGTCGGTGGGCACTTTGGCCGCGAGGACTTCCCGTGGGAGCGTGTGGACAAGGTCGGCTTGCTGCTGAACGCGATTTTGTGATATGAACGGCGTCACAAAAGAGCAGATCGCCGCTGCCAAGCGCATGACGGCGATAGAATTTCTGCGCCGCTACCGACCGAACGACCTTGTGAAAAGCAGCGCCCGCGGCGAGTTTGAGCTGCGCAGCCACGACAGCTTCAAGATCAACGGCGAAAGCAGCGTCTGGCACTGGAAAAGCCGCGGCATCGGCGGCAAGTCGGCGCTGGATTATCTGATTTATGTCGAGGGTGTTCGGTTTGTCGAAGCCGTGAAACTGCTGTGTGAGGAAAATCCGGACTATATCGCCCCCGCGCACAAAAGCATAGAAGGAGAGCGTCTACCCTTTGCCCTGCCTGCCGCTGCACCGAACAATGACCGCGTTGTGCAGTATTTGTTGGGTCGCGGCGTCTCGATTCCCGTAATCAATTACTGCATTGAACAGGGCATTCTGTACGAGAGCGTGCCCTATCACAACTGTGTGTTTGTCGGCAAAGATGAGCAAGGACAGCCAAAATATGCCGCCCTGCGCGGAACGTACCAGTACGGAAGGCCGTTCAAGGCCGAAGCGCCGGGCAGCGATAAGAGGTACGGCTTTTGTATTCCTCCAACCGCCGAAAGCGATACTGTGGCCGTGTTTGAAGCCGCCATTGACGCGATGGCTGAGATGACACTGGCGGGCAGTGCCGCCGATAAATATCGCCTGTCGCTGGGCGGCATTTATGTGCCGGAGCAAAGCCATACCATAAAGCCGCCGGCTGCGCTGGAAGAATTTCTGCGCCGGCACCCGCACGTTGTCCGCATGGAACTGTGCCTGGACAACGACCCGCCAGGACGCACGGCGACCGCCGCGCTGGCCGAGCATTATGGCAAGCAATATGCCCTTACCATCCGTTTGCCGCAACCAGACGGTGCAGACTACGGTGACCTGGCGCAGATGGCCATGCGGCAAAAGGCGTTAAAGCGAGAGCGGGCAGAAATTGCCCGGTGAAAGGAGAAAAAGTGTCGAAAAAAAGCAAACAAAATACGCACCCTAAAATGGAGTTGTTCGGTCACGATGGCAACATCTTTGCCATCCTTGGCCGTGCCTCGCGGTTGCTGCGCGAAAACGGGCAGCGCGACCAGTCCAAAGAAATGTGTGAGCGGGTCTACGGCTGCCACAGCTATGATGACGCGCTCTTTATCATCTCCGAGTATGTGGAAACTGAATTGTCCGATCCTGACCATATGGCTGCACGGGAAAAAACACCAAAACCAAAAGAACGAGGTGATGCCCGATGAACATAGCGAACAAAACAAGAAAGAAGGAATGCGATTGACGAATACTGAAAACGATCTTTTTTCGTCCGGCTTTGTCCTGCCCGAACACCGCGGCGGTGACGGCTGGACGATCTTACACGGCGATGCGTTGGACATTATCCCGCATTTCCAGCCCGGCGCGTTCGACGCGGTCATCACCGACCCGCCCTATGCGGGCGGCGGGGCAAAGCCGAGCGAGAAAACCCGCACGACCAACCAGAAGTACAGCAGTATGAGCGCTGACAAGGCCCTGCCCGATTTTGACGGGGACCAGAAAGACCAACTGAGCTGGATGCTGTGGACTGCCGTCTGGATGAGCAAAGTCCGCGCCGCCTGCAAGCCCGGTGCGCCGATCTGCGTGTTCATCGACTGGCGGCAGCTGCCGGCGCTCGCCTGCGCCATGCAGTGGGCGGGCTGGATCTGGCGCGGCGTGGCCGTGTGGGATAAGATGACGAGCCGTCCGCAGAAAGGTCGCTACCGCCAGCAGGCCGAATTCATGGTTTGGGGCTCCAACGGCCCGATGCCCTTGCAGCGCAAGGTCGGCTGCCTGCCCGGTGTGTTCCGGCACGCAAATCCTGCCAACCGCATCCATGTGACCGAGAAGCCGCTGCCGCTTATGCGCGAGGTAGTCCAAATCTGCGAGCAGGGCGGGCGCATCCTTGACCCATTTGCGGGGGCAGGCACGACGGTGCTGGCCGCTGTGCAGGAGGGCTGCGAGGCCGTCGGCATTGAAGTGACGAACGCCTACTACGAATTGGGCACGGAGCGATTGAAAAATGCCTTGCAGCCCACCGAAACCGCAGAGTGAATCCAAGTCGGATTCACATGACAGAAAAATGCGTAGGGGTGGAATCCAATGTGGATTCCACCCCGGCAATTTAATTTTAAGAAAGGATTTTTGACTATGAAACGACCTTGGGCTTTTATCTGTGCCGCCGAGGGCACCTCTTCCGCGCACCTGCGCCGTTATTGCCGCACCGTGTTCGAGTGCGGGTACGTTCCCGTCTGCCCGCGTTTGCAGGACGGGCAGTTTGTGGCGCTCGACGATCCCGACGAGCGCCATATTTACAACGATATTGTGCGTGACAAGCTGCTGCGCTGCCCAGTGCTGGTGGTGTGCGGTCGCGACAGCGACGCGACTGTCAACGCACAGCTCGGCTTGGCGAAAAAATACAGCCGAGTTTGTACAACCCTGGATGGGATCATTAAGGCTGCGGCCAGAGGCGAATCGCTTGTCAGCTGAGTTAAGTACATCGTCCCAGCCCGTGAACGGTTTTGCAAGCATAGCGTTTGGATATCCAAACGCACATTTTGGGGCGGTGCCCCAAACCCCGTTGCGTACCGATGGAGGTGAGCAAAGGTGAGTGAAACATTGTTTGCCGCTTTTACCGAAAATCCCCGAAGCCTGTCGCAACTGCGCAGAGGTGCCGGATCGTATGTCCTGGCACCATGTCAGATCAAAGAGGTGCTGGAATTGCCCGATACTGACTACACGGCTTTGGCAGATGATTTTAGGGCCGACTACACCTTTATGCGGGATCATGCGGCGGCTATGTCCATTGTACCGGGAGATCGTATGGATTGCCTGCTGATCACGACCGAAGCACGGAATCAAGGTATTCTGATGTCACAGTTTAGAGGGAACCGATACATCAAGTACATTGCCGATTTGCCGAAGTTAGGACTGGATTTGGCCGGGGTTCCCGTCTGCCGCGAAGCGTTGGTCAAGCTACCCCGGCAGCCAAAGAAAGCAAAACGACTGGGCAAAAATCAAGAGCGGTGATCCCATGCGCAAGCGCGGCCATGTGATTCCTCTGCGGCTGACAGATCAAGAGCTGGCGCATCTGAACCGCTGCGCCGCGGCCAGCGGCCTGCCGCGCGAGGAATATCTGCGCAGCCTCATCATGGGCAAGACGATCACGCCGCGCCCCTGCACCCATCATGCCGACCTGCTGCGCAAGGTAGCGGGGTTATGCAACAATGCCAATCAGCTGGCCCGCCGCGCCAACAGCACCGGCATGGCCGGTCCGGAGAGCGTGGAAGAGATGGCACGCATTGCGCGGGTGGTGTGGGAAGAAGTGCGAGAAAATTGGTAAGCATGAAGGGGCCTGCTGCAAAATTCGGCCAAGAGTACGGCGGGTTATTGAAAAATTCACAACTTTACGGTATAATGCAAATACAATAGAGGGCGGGGGGTGAACATCATGCCTGATGAAGCACTGGACGCGGCGCTGTCGATTGGGGAATACAGTTCCCGATCCGATGCAGCCTGCAAAGAGGCCCTGGCCTGCAAGGAAGTGCTGGTTCGGATCTTGCAAGGGTGTGTGCCGGAATATCGGAACTGCACCGAGGAAGAGATTGCCGCCTGCATTGAGGGACAACCGCTTGTCGGGGAATTGCCCGTAGACCGTGACCTGACCAATCCACACCGTACCGAAAAGATCAAGGGCAACAACACGGAGGACAAAACGGTATCGGAGGGTACGGTTCTGTATGACATCCAGTTTGATGCGCTGCTCCCCCACACGAAGGATCGCGCCCGCCTGATCATCAACCTGGAAGCGCAGGCAGATTTTACCCCCACCGACAAAAAGCATGGGACGTATCATCTGGTGACACGCGGCGTATACTATTGCGCCAGAATGATTTCCGCACAGAAAGGCATTGAGTTCACCGGCTCCCAGTACGAAAATATTGCCAAAGTATATTCGATTTGGATCTGTATGTCGCCGAGCGAAGAGTGGCGCGGTGCGGTCAATTCGTACAGCCTGGCGGAAACGAACCTGTGCGGCGAGCAGCACGAGGACAAGGGAAATTACGATAAGCTGTGCGTGATCCTGCTCTGCCTTGGGGAAAACAGCAAGATCAGAGAAAGTGAACTGATTGCTTTTTTGAACACGCTGCTTTCTGATAAGCTGAGCAAAAACGAAAAGAGTACACAGCTTGAAGAGCAATTCGGATTTCAAGCCAGCGAAAGGCTGGAAGGGAGGCTAAACGAAATGTGCAATTACAGCAAATTTGTGGCAGACCGCGGCGAGGAGCGCGGCATGGCCAAGGGCATGGCTCAGGGTGAAGAAAAGGCAACTATTGGACTGATTCAAAGCCTGATGCAGAACACTCATGTCACTGCCGATAAGGCAATGGAAATGCTTGGCATTTCGCCTGCCGACCGCGCCAAGTACAAGGCGCAGCTGGTCCAGTAACTTTTGAACCGGCGGGGTTGTGTAAAACGGCCTGTGCCTTGGGACAATTCTTCGCCAACAAGCAATATTTCTACCAAACAGTCGAGAGTAAATCTCCCGGCTGTTTTTTATATTACAGCAAAGGTGGCGGCAGCATATGGCCTACACATCCGTGATTCCCGTCTATCGGTTGGACAACGCAGTACGGTACGCACAGGACAAGCAAAAGACCACACGGCAGCACGGGATGCCGCTGGCCGAAACCGTGGACTACGCCCTGAACCGTGAGAAAACCGAAACAGACGGCTTTGAATCTGGGCTTGGGTGTACCACGCAGTCAGCCTATGAGGATATGCGGGCAAACGCTGTGCGCTGGCACAAGACGGACGGCGTGCAGGGGTACCATCTGGTACAGAGCTTTGCCGAGGGCGAGGTCACGCCGGAGCTGGCACACAAGATCGGGCTGGAACTGGCCGAGCGGGTGCTGGGCGGGCGGTACCAGGCCATCGTCACCACACACCTGAACACGAGCCATTATCACAATCATATCGTGTGGAGCAGCGTGGCGATGAACAGCGGCAGAAAATATCACAGCAATGCCAAAAGCTATGCGCTGGAGATCCGCGCCGTGTCGGACGAACTGTGCGTGAAGTACGGCTTGTCGATCATCCAAACCGAACGCGCCGCGCAGGTATCAAAGCCCTACGCCGAATGGCTGGCCGAGAAAAACGGTCAGCCGACCTGGCGCACGGTGATCCGGCAGGATGTGGATGCCGCGCTGGCCGAAGCGCTGACGTGGCGGCAGTTTATACGAGAACTGGAAAGCAAGGGCTACGAGCTGAATTTTAACCACAAATATCCCACGCTGCGCCCACCCGGAAAGACACGGCCTGTGCGGTTTAAAACGCTTGGCAGGCAGTATACCTCAGAAGCGCTGCAAATACGCATTTTGTACCCCGACGCAAGGTGGCACTTTTTACAGGAACAGCCGCCCGTTGCAAAGCACGCCCGATTGCGCAAAAGCTATGGCAAGGCCCGCAGGCTCACCGGCTTGCGGGCCTTGTACTATCGCTATCTGTACGAGCTGGGTGCGCTGCCGCATAAGCCCCGCCGCCCCAGCTATGCTGTACGGCAGGACATCCGTAATCTTGACCGAAGGATCAGGCAGATGGAGTTTCTGTCGGCAAACAGCATTGATTCGATAGAGCAACTGCAAGCAAAGCAAATCGCACTGGAAAACAAAATTGCCGAGCTGCAAACTGAGCGCCAACGGCTGTACCGTACCGCACCCAACTCCCCGGAAATTCCGGCAATCACCGCTGCCCTCAAGCCGCTGCGCCGTGACCTTAAGCTGTGCAAGGAGATTGCCGCCCATTCCGCTGAAATGCGTCAGCGCCTTGCGGATGCAGAACGCGAACGCCAGCAGGAACCGCAAACAAAACCGCAGCAAAACCAAACGAAAACAAATCAAAAAGCACGTTAAAGATTACAAGAAATGGAGTGATGATATGTTCAATAGCAATCGAGATCGTTACCATGCCGAATATGCCCGCAGGCACTACCCGGTGGGCACCAAGATCCGCCTTCTTGCCATGAACGACCCGTATGACCCCGTGCCGCCCGGCACCATTGGTACCGTCACCTGCGTGGATGACGCTGGACAGCTCCACATGGACTGGCAGAACGGCCGCACGCTGGCGCTTGTGCCGGGCGTGGATTCGTTCGAGGTGCTGGAGCGCCCCGCGCCTGCTAAATCGGGCAAAAATAGGGGCGCTGCCAGATGAACTACGGCGCAGAACCCGCGGACCAGGTCGTCCGCTACACATTGGAGGGAACTGAGTTTGCCTTAAAAATCTCCGGAACGGCGGCAAAGAATTTTGCTGTATTTGCGCTGGCCGTACTGCGCGACCAGAAGAAAACGCACGGAAAAACCAAGCTTGTTCGTCTGCTGCGCGAGGGCAAACCGCTGAAATTCTTCAGCGTGCCGACCGACCAGATGCGGGATTTTGCCAAGGCCGCAAAATCGCATGGGCTTTTGTATGTGCCCATCCGTGACCGTTCTGACCCCGATAACATCGAGATCGCCGTCTGGGCCGAGGACGCCGCCAAGGTCAATCGTGTCATTGACAAGCTGCAGCTTGATGTGGTGGATACCGGCGAAGCCGAGCTGGTAGCGGACGTGCAAAAGGGCCAAAGTCAACCCGTGCCCGAAAAAGAAACCATAGAGACTGAGCACGGCGCGGTCAGCTTTGCGGTCGGCGAGAGCGAGGAACAGTTCAACATGGATTTTACCCCAGCCCCGAAGCAATCGGATTTGGAAACAACAGCTTTGGGGAGAAAGAATCCGTCCGAGCCTTCCTCGCCCAACAAAGGGCCTTTGCCCGATACGCCCTCCCCGCGCGCCGACAAAATCAGGGCTAACGGTCAGCGCCCCAGCGTGCGCAGGGAGCTTGGTGACATTCGCGTTTTCCTGCGTCAGCGCGACGATGCCCGCGCACAGCTCCCCAGGATGCCGGTTAAGATCAAGCGTATGGAGCGAACCAGATAAAGGCTGTTCGTTCAAATATTTTCCGTTTGTTTTCAAATCCGGGATAGCAACGCGGCAGAGGTTGTGATATGGTTGAGCCGAGATCAAGCAGAAACGAGGTGTAAACTTCATGCTTCAACGTCGAAATATAAAACTCGACCGTGCCAACAAAAGCATCCTGCTGCGGGCACTGGGCAATGTCTACTACGCACAGAAAGCCACGGGCTCAGACTGCACCGCAACCGGCGCGCTAGTGCTGCGCATCCACGCCCTGCCGCCAAAAGGCGGCAGACTGGCGCTGGATATGGACGAATATCGGCTGGCAAGGAATGCCCTCAACCAGCTGCGCACCCGGCGCATCGCCGAGGGAGGCTATACCGACGCCGTGGATGATGCGCTGTGCCGGTTTCTGTAAGCAACTATTCCTCATGGTGAAATTTCCACAGCCTCTTGCTTTTCACAAGAATTATGATGAAATAAGGATAAGAAAGCGAGAGGTGAGCAATATGATCCAAATCCGTCCTGTGTCCGATTTGCGAAATAAGTATCCCGAAGTCGAACGGCTTGTGACCCAACAGCAGCAACCGGTTTTCTTGACCAAAAATGGTTATGGCAGCATGGTCGTGATGAGCATTGAACAATATACGGCGCTGATCGACGGCGCGGACGCCAAACTCGATGAAGCGGATGCCGCAGCCAAGAGCGATCCTGTTCGGCTGAGCCATGAGGAAGTTTTCGGGAATGTGAGGGCCCAGTTCCGTGGAAGAAAATAGGGAAGCTCTGATTCAATCTGGTGCACAGTACAGCGGCTAGCGCGCGTCAGCCGCTAAGAGAAAAGCGCAGACAATACTGGATGTATTGTCGAGCATTTTCTCAACGCGGATGATGTGCGATAGACGGTGTGATGTGTGCCAAGCCCGAAGGGCGGGATTGATTCAGAGGTTCCCTAAGTATCAACTGCGCTACACGCGACTGTTTGAGCAGGATTTGATGCGTGCGGCGCAGTATATCGACCAAGTGCTGGACAACCCTACCGCTGCGCAGAAGCTGGTGGATGATACCGAAAAGGCGATTCTGGAGCGCCTGAATTTTGCAGAGAGCTTTGAACCGTATCCATCCACGAAACAGCGCGAATATCCGTACTATCGCATTTACGTCCACAATTGCACGGTGTTCTATGTGGTGATCGATGGCGTGATGGAAGTGCGTCGGTTCTTGTACAGCGCGCAGGATATTCCTCGAATGCTATAAAACGACAAATAAACCCTATGCCCTGTGCGGTATCTGCCGCGCAGGGCATTTTATGTTTCAGGAGGTGGAAAGCTGAAAAGAAACTATCCTTGGTGGTTCTGCCTGCTGCCCCTGCCGTTGGTCTGGTGGGCGGCGGTGGCTGTGGCCAGCCACTGGCAGACAGGCGGCTTAAACTCGGTGCTGGCCGCACTGAACGCCGCGCTGGCCGCGCCTTTTGCTTTGCGATGGACAGAGCACAGCGCACGGTTCTTGCTGCTTTTTACGCTGACTTATGCAGTTGCCGCAGTCGTGCTTGTCTCCGACAAGTGCAACACACGCCCCGGCGCGGAGCATGGCTCCGCCTGCTGGGGCGATGTGTCCGCGCTGAATCGAAAATATAGAGACAAGCACGGCACCAACCTGCTGCTGACCAAGCACTTCCAAATCGGCGTGGACGGCTACAAGCATAAGCATAACACCAACGTGCTGGTCATCGGCGGCAGTGGTGCTGGCAAGACCCGCACCTATGCCGTGCCGAATGTGCTGCAGGCGGGCTGCTCCATGGTCATCACAGACCCGAAAGCCGAGATCCTGCGAAAGACAGGCGCGTTCTTGCTTGCCCAAGGTTATGAGGTGCGTGTGTTTGACCTGATCGACCCGTCCGCCTCGTTCTGCTACAACCCGTTCTGCTATGTGCAGAGCGATAAGGACGTTTTGCAGCTTATTGCTGACCTCATCCAGAACACCACGCCGCCGAACGCGCATGAAAACGACCCGTTTTGGTCGAAGGCCGAAACCGCTCTGCTGCAGGCACTTATGCTCTACCTGATCCACGAAGCGCCCGCCGACGAGCAAAACTTCGCCATGGTCATGGAGATGATCGCAGCCGCCGAGGTGCGTGAGGATGACGCCGACTACCAATCACCGTTGGACATTTTGTTTGAACGCCTGGAAATGCGCGAGCCGGACAGCATTGCCTGCAAACAGTACCGTATTTTCAAGCAGGCAGCGGGCAAGACGGCGCGTTCGATTCTGGTCAGCGTTGGCGTTCGGCTGGCGGCATTCAATCTGCCGCAGATCGCACGGCTGACTATGGCCGACGAACTGCATCTGGAAGAACTCGGAGAACGCAAGATTGCGCTGTTCTGCTGCATCCCTGATTCGGACAAATCGCTCAACTATCTGGTCGGCATGATTTACAGCCAGCTCATTCAGACGCTCTACCGTCAGGCTGACCGCGTCCACAGGGGACGGCTGCCCGTGCCGGTGCATCTGCTGATCGACGAATTCCCGAACATTTCTCTGCCCAAGGACAGTTTTTTGTCTGCGCTGGCGACCATGCGTTCGCGCGGTATTTTCTGCTCGATCATCGCGCAGAACATGGCGCAGCTCAAGGCCATGTACAAAAACGACTGGGAGTCGCTGGTCGGTCTGTGCGACGAATTTTTGTACTTGGGCGGCAACGAGCAGGGCACGCACAAGTATGTTTCGGAGCTGATCGGCAAGGAAACGATCTCGATCGCGTCCTACAACCGAAGCCGCGGCCGCAACGGCAGCTACAGCGTGAACCGGCAGACAAGCGGACGCGAACTGCTCAAGCAGGATGAGGTGCGGCTGCTGGGGGATGACAAGGCAATTTTGTTTGTGCGCGGGGAGCGCCCGATTCTGGATGACAAATACGATCTGCTGCGGCACCCGAACATCCGCTTCACCGAGGACGGCGGTGCATCGCCGTATGATTACACCGCCGCTGCCGGAGCCGCGAACGACCTGCCCGGTCAGCCGGAGCAATATGAACTGCTGGACATGGATGATTTTGAGGATAAGCCAAAAGTGTCCGCCCAACAGAATTTACAAACAAATTTGATTTACAGAAACCGGAGGTAAATGCCAATGCTTTGCAAAAAGAATGAAAAAAATTGCATCAATGCCACCCGCCGCGCACCCAATCGTGCGCGGCATTTCTTTTGCCTATACGCCGCCCTCGTCTGCGGCGTTTGTTTTGCCCTGCCTGCTTTTGCAGACGGCGACCCGCTGACGGTCGTGAACAACCTGTCAACCTTTATCTTTTCCCTGATCCGCGCCATCGGGCTGATTTTGCTCGGCTGGGGCATTGTGCAGGTTGGTCTTTCTCTGCAAAGCCACGACCCCAGCCAGCGCAGTCAGGGATTTCTCACGCTTGCGGGCGGGCTGGTCATTACGTTTGCAAAAGAAATCTTGGACTTGATCATGGGCACGGGGGCATAAAATCGCGCCAACGCATTGTAAAACCAAAACCAAGGGGGTGATGCCATGTGGGCGATAGCTGGATCGTAGACAACCTCAACGCCGCCCTCAACACCTGGAACGGCAAACTGGCCGAGATCTGGCAGCTGTTGACCGAAAGCCCACAGACCTTTCGCGGCGGGCAGGTGTGGTCGGTCATGGTCGGTATCCACGGCGCGCTGCAGGCCATCGGGTACGGGCTGCTCGTGCTGTTTTTCGCCATCGGTGTGGTAAAGACCTGCGGCAGCTTTGTGGAAGTGAAACGCCCCGAACACGCTCTCAAGCTGTTTATCCGCTTCGCGCTGGCCAAGGCCGCTGTGACCTATGGGCTGGAGCTCATGCAGGCAGTGTTTTCCATCGTGCAGGGCACGGTGTCCACGGTAATTACGCAGTCGGGAACATCGGGCATGAACAGCACCACGCTGCCGCAGGAGCTGGTGGACGCCATCAATGATGTGGGCTTCTGGGATTCGATCCCGCTGTGGGCCGTCACACTGATCGGCGGGCTGCTCATTACGGTTTTGTCTTTCGTTATGATCCTGACCGTCTACGGCCGGATGTTCAGCTTGTGGATGTATGCGGCCATCGCACCGATCCCACTAGCCGCCTTTGCGGGCGAACCGACAGCCAACGTCGGCAAAAACTTCATCCGCAGCTATGCCGGGGTGTGCTTGCAGGGCTTGGTGATCGCGCTGTCGTGCGTGATCTTTTCGGCGCTGGCCGCCAGTCCGCCGAGCGTGGATACCTCCGCATCGGTCGTGACTGCCGTCTGGACCTATGTGGCCGAGCTGACGTTCAACCTGTTGGTGTTGGTCGGTGCGATCAAGGGCTGCGACAGGATCGTAAAAGAAATTATGGGATTGTGAGGTGCCGTTATGGAGATCAAAATACCAAAAGAAGTCCGCGAATACCACGAAACGATTTTCTTTGGGCTGAACACGCGGCAGTTTGTCTGCTCCCTGTTAGCAGTGGGTGTAGCTGTTGCGGTGTACTTTCTGCTGCAGCCGATGTTGGACACGGAAGAAATCGGCTGGGTGTGTATTTTGGCCGCCGCACCGTTTGCCGTCTGCGGATTTTTTACCTACCACGGCATGACGCCGGAGCAACTGCTGTGGGCATGGTGCAAATCAGAACTGCTGTGCCCCAAACGGCTGGTGTTCCGCTCGGATAGTTACTATTACGCCGCCATGCAGCCCGCCATACAGGCAGGGCTGCATCAAAAGCGAAAGCGAGGGAAACGCATGAAGCAAGATAAAAAACAGGAGCGCCGCGCATGATTAAAACGCTTGCCAAGGCACAGCAGCAGGAGCGCGTGAAGTTTCGCGTGCCGCGCTCGGTGCAGGACGCCATTCCCATCCGCCGTATCTGGTCGGATGGGATTTTTTTGTGCGGAAATCAATATTCAAAGACGTGGTCGTTTACCGACATCAACTATGCCATTGCAGGCAAGGACGACAAAACAGCGATGTTCCTGGATTACTCCGAGCTGCTCAACGCTTTGGACTCCGGCGCATCAGCCAAAATCACGCTGTGCAATCGCCGCGTCAACAAGGCGGAGTTTGAGCGCTCGGTGCTGTTGCCGATGAAAGGCGATACCTTGGACGAATACCGCCGCGAGTTTAATGAAATGCTGCTCGCACAGACGGCGGGCAGCAACAGCATTGTGCGGGAACGCTACCTGACCGTGAGCGTGGTGAAGCGCAGCATTGATGAGGCTCGCGCTTATTTTGCGCGGGTCGGCACCGATCTCGTCACGCATTTTGCCGCGCTGTCCTCGGTGGCAGCAGAACTGCCCGTGAACGACCGCCTGCGCATTTTCCGTGACTTTTTCAAAGTCGGGCAGGAACCAGCTTTTGAGTTTAACATTGCGGAAAATGCCAAGCGCGGGCAGCATTTCAAGGACTGGCTCTGCCCCGACAGCATGGAATTTGCCGCCGACCATTTCAAAATCGACGGCCGATTTGGGCGTGTGCTCTATTTGCAGGATTTCGCCAGTTATCTGAAAGACAGCTTTGTGTCAGAGCTATGCGACCTTGACCGCGACCTGATGCTGTCCATCGACATCCTGCCCGTGCCGACCGACGAGGCCGCCCGTCAGCTGCAAAATACGCTGCTGGGTGTGGAAACGAACGCCGCCAACTGGCAGCGCCGCCAGAACGCCAACAACAACTTTTCCGCCGCGATCCCATATGACATGGAACTGCAGCGCAAGGAAACCAAAGAAATGCTGGACGATTTGACCACCCGCGACCAGCGCATGATGTTTGGCCTTGTCACGCTGGTGCATCTGGCCGACAGCAAGCGCCAACTCGACAGCGACACCGAAACGCTGCTCTCGGTCGGGCGCAAGCATCTGTGTCAGCTTTCTACGCTGCGCTGGCAGCAGCGCGACGGGCTGGACACCGTGCTGCCCTACGGTGTGCGGCGCATCCAAGCGCTGCGCACACTGACGACCGAAAGCACCGCCGTGCTGATTCCGTTCCGCGCGCAGGAGATCATGCAGGCGGGCGGCATTTACTACGGGCAGAACGCTGTGAGCAAAAACCGAATCGTGGCGGATCGGCGGCTTCTGCTCAACGGCAATTCGTTCCGCTTGGGTGTTTCCGGTTCCGGCAAGTCCATGTCTGCAAAAGAGGAAATCGTGCAGATCGCGCTGGCGACCGAGGATGATATTCTCATCCTTGATCCCGAAAGTGAGTTCGGTCACCTGACCCGTGCCCTCGGCGGCGAAGTCATTCAAATCTCCGCCGCATCCGACACGCACATCAACGCGCTGGATATGGACAAGGAGTACGGCGACGACCGCAACCCGATCATTGCGAAAAGCGAGTTTGTGCTTTCGCTGTTTGAGCAGCTGGCGGGCAGCCTGACCGCCGCCGAAAAGTCGATTTTGGGTCGCTGCACGGAACTTTTGTACAAGCCCTACCTTGACCGCGGCTGCACCGGCACACCCCCGACGCTGAAAGACTTTTACCGCCTGCTGAAAATGCAGCCGGAGACCGAGGCGCAGGGGTTGGCGCTTTCGAGCGAACTGTTTATCACGGGCACACTCAACACCTTTGCGCGGCACACCAACGTGAATACCAGGGCGCGAATCATCGACTATGACATCCGAGAGCTGGGCGAACAGCTGATGCCCCTGGGAATGTTGGTAACGCTGGATGCCATCTACAACCGCGTCATCCAGAACTGGAAAGCCGGCCGGCGCACCTGGATCGTCTGCGATGAGTTTTACCTGCTGTTCCGTTACGAGTACAGCTCCAACTTTTTCTACAAACTCTGGAAGCGTATCCGCAAATATAACGGTCTGATCACCGGCCTGACGCAGAACGTGGATGAGCTGCTGCGCTCCGATACGGCGCGGCTGATGCTGGCAAACTCGGAATTTCTCATCATGCTGAACCAGAGCGCGACCGACCGCGGGGAGTTGGCAAAGCTGCTGAACATCTCGGACACGCAGTTGGGGTACATCACGAACGTACCGGCCGGCTGCGGTCTGATCCGCTGCGCAGGCAATCTTGTGCCGTTCACGAACAGCTTCCCGACCGACACCAAGCTCTACCGCCTGATGACGACCAAGCCGGATGAGCGGCTGAAAGAATAACCTATGCCTTGCAGGAACAGAAGCCCGCCCACACAAAAGACGGCTGTGCGTTTCGCACAGCCGCCAAATTTATATAATGGCCGAAGCCTTATGGGTTGTCTGGCCTTGGCCGGGCGATTGCCCTCACATGGCCGAAGGCGCAGTAGGTGTTGCGGGCGCTGCCCGCCTTTTGATTACATCTATAGGATACACCGCGCTTGTGTCAAAGGCATAAAAGCAATTTGAACAAACGCACAACATTTTTTGAATCTTTTGTGACGGTGGTGAAAATGGAAGATATAAGGACAAAATCAGAAAACACTACCCCGCGCCAGCGGGCGGCAGCGCAGATACCGAAAGAGGCCATGCGCCAGCTGTGGCTGCGAAGCAAAGAAAAAGGTCGAACTGAAATAGAGAGTACAGCCGACGGGCAGCAGGGAGGACAATATTCCGAAGCCAATCAAACTGGCGAAAAAGTTTCCGACGCTTTGCAGAGCGTGGGCAAAAGCTCTGCAAAAGTAGCTGTTCACAAAGGCCGTGAACTGGCCAAGAAACGCGCCGGGCAGCGGCATATGGAGCAGAGCGTTGAACGGCAGGAGCAGACGGGCCAGCAGTCTTTTTCTGAGCTACAGGCACCGGACGGCGGCCAAGTAAGCAGCAACCTTACAGAGCCACGGGAGTGTAGCGTACCGTCTGGCAAAGAAAATCCAAGCGCGAATCATTCTCGCATAAGTGATTCTGCAAAACAAACATCTGACCGCAACATAAAATCGAATCGGCTGTCCGTCAAAGAAAAACCGCACGATATAAAAACTGCTCCGCATGAAATCCGCGGCGTGAGCCGCGACCGAAAGCAAATTCGAACCGCTGCCAGCACCGTGCAGGCAGAGCAGGTCGCCCAACAAAAAGCCCAGCAGATGGCCCAACGGACACGGCAGGCTGCCAAGAACGCTTCCAAGCAGACACGCAAGGCAGTTAAGGCCGTGCGCGCGGCAATTCGGCATTTCTTGGCGGCGCTGCACACGCTGACGGTGGCAATCATAGCG
>USNZ01000004.1 GCA_900556255.1 uncultured Oscillospiraceae bacterium | reverse complement strand
GTCGTGCGGGCGATGTGCTCGACCACAAAATCAAAGTTTTCGCCCTTAGGCGGCATCTGCCGCGTGCAGACGGCGTTGACCGTATCGGCGATGTCGCTCAGCGTGTCGGCTACCCCGGCCAGGCGGCGGGCGGCGGCTTCGCGGTCAGCCTGCACCTCCCCCACTGTACAATCCAGCAGACGGGCGGCTTCGCCGGGGTGGGGCGTCAGCACGGTGTTTTTGGGCAAGGGCAGCCTTTTCAGCTTGCCGGCGGCCAGTGCATTGAGGGCATCGGCGTCCAGCACGGCAGCGCTCCAAGGGGCATTGCGGTGCAGCAGTGCCCTGCAGACGGAAGCGGCACTCTCCCCCAGGCCGGGCCCTGCCAGCAGTACGGTGTTGTTTTTGGTGCGGAACCACTCCCGCAGGGCGGCGGCGTCCTGTGCGTGGATACCGCCGTTTCGCGCCGTGCGGCAGGGGCAGACGCAGCATTCGGGCGTGCGGGCAAGTGCCAGCTGCAGAACCGGCTCGACCGAGGCCAGGTACACCAGCCCCGCCCCGCTGCGCAGTGCGCCCTCGGTGCAAAGGGCGGCGGCCCCGCGGTAGGCTGTGCTGCCCGCGACGGCCAGTACGCTGCCGTAGCTGCCCTTGTTGCTCTCTGCCCGGCGGGCGGGCAGCCATTGACGCGCGTTTTGAACGGTGATCTCCTGCGGCATATTGAAACCTCCCCCAAAAGGATTTATAATAATATTATACAAGAAACCGCAGAAAAACGAAAGGGGTTGTTGGCTTATGGTACCTGCTTTGGAGGAAATTTTACAGAATTGTCACGCGATGGTGTTTTTCGGCGGGGCCGGGGTGTCCACCGAAAGCGGCATACCGGATTTTCGTTCGGTGGACGGACTGTACCACCAGAAATTCCGCTACCCGCCGGAGGAGATGCTCTCCCATACCTTTTTTGAACGGCACACAGCGGAATTTTACGACTTTTACCGCCAAAAGCTGATCGTGCACGGTGCCAAGCCCAATGCGGCGCACCTGCGTCTGGCCGAACTGGAGCGCGAGGGCAAATGTGCCGCCGTGGTGACCCAGAACATCGACGGGCTGCATCAGGCGGCGGGCAGCAAAAACGTGTTTGAACTGCACGGCTCGACCCTGCGCAACTACTGCACCCGCTGCGGCAAGTTCTACCCCGTCAGCTTTATTGAGGAGGCGGGCAAAACGGGCGACGGTGTCCCCCGCTGCACCGACTGCGGCGGCATTGTAAAGCCCGATGTCGTGCTGTATGAGGAGGGTCTGGACGAGGCAACGATGGAGGGCGCGGGAAAGGCCATACGCGCCGCCGATGTGCTGATCGTGGGCGGTACCAGTCTGGTCGTGTACCCGGCGGCGGGGCTGCTGCGGTACTTTAGGGGGGACACGCTGGTGGTTATCAACAAGCAGCCTACCCCGGCGGACGGTATGGCCAACCTGCTGCTGCACATGCCCATTGGGCAGGCGCTGGGGCGCGGCGTGTAAAATTTTGCTAAATTTTTGTCAAAACCCATTGCCAAACCGCCGCGTTGTTGGTATGATATCAGTAATGTATAAGGGGGTTTTTGGGTATGGCAAGCGTATTGCAGGATTTTACCAAGAGACGCGAATTTCTGGTTTGCATGGATTCCGACGGCTGTGTTATGGACACCGTGCGTACCAAGCATGTTACCGTAATGTGCCCGGAGCTGATTCGGATATTTGCGTTGGAGGAACAAGCGGATTTTGTCCGTTCCGCCTGGGAAGAAATCAACCTGCACACCATTACGCGGGGAATTTCCCGCTTTGAGAGCGTAGTTCTGGTATTTGACCGACTGAGAAACCGCGGCATTGAGCTGCCCGGCAGCGAGGATATCGCCGCGTGGGTCAACACGGCGGCAGAGCTTTCGACCGCGAGCCTGCAAAAGGAAATACTGAAAACCGGCAGCCCCGCGCTGCGCAAATTGCAGGAGTGGAACAACGTCTGCAACCGTCGAATCCAGCTGCTGGAGCCTACGTTCAAGCCTTTCCCCTATGCGGAGGACGGTCTGCGTCAGCTGCATGCCGTGGCCGATTTGGCTGTGGTCAGCGCCGCCAACGAGAGCGCCATCGCCAGCGAGTGGAAACGCTACGGTCTGGCCAAGCATGCGGACGTGATTTTTGGCCAGGAAGTAGGCAGTAAGGCCAACTCCATCGCTGCCATGCTGGCCTGCGGCTATGAGAGCCGCAAGGTGGTCATGGTGGGCGATGCCATGGGCGATGCCCAGGCCGCCGCCGCCAACGGTGTGGCATTTGTGCCCATCCTGCCGGGACGCGAGGCTGCCAGCTGGCGCCGCCTGCAGGAGGAGGCCCTGCCCAAACTGCTGCACGGAACCTTTGACCCGAAGTACCAGGCCGAGCTGCTGGCTGCTTTGCGCAGTGCCCTGCATGCTTGAGACCCTGTTGCACAAAGCTGAGAAAACTGTCTGATTTTTGCGCCGTCACTCTTGTGGCGGCGCTTTCTTTATGTTATACTTTATATATTAGTACTCTAAAGCAAAGGAGCGTCTGCGATGGACCTTTTACAGCAGGCACGCAGCCAAATCGACGAGATCGACGCCCAAATGGCCGCTTTGTTTGAGCAGCGTATGCAGGCCGTGGCCGATGTGGTGCGTTACAAGGCGCAAACCGGCAAGCCGGTGTTTGATGCCGCGCGGGAGGCCGCCGTGCTGGACAAAAACACGGCACGTCTGCAGGACGATGCGCTGCGCCCCTATTACCGCGCCTTTTTGCGGGAAGCTATGTCGATTTCCCGCGCGTACCAGCGCGCTGCGCTGGGGCAGGACACGGCTGCCTATCAGGGCATTGAGGGCGCGTGGAGCCATATTGCCCTGCGCAAGCTCTTTCCTTTTGCCCGCGCTGCGGCTTTTGCCACCTGGGCCGAGGTGTTTGACGCTGTGCAAAACGGCGATGCACGGTTTGGTGTGCTCCCCTTTGAAAATTCCAGCGCCGGGGATGTCAGCGCCGTGCTGGATCTTTTGTACACCCACCCGCAAATCACAATGGCCGACATGTGCGACCTGCCCATCCGCCAGGATCTGGTAGCGCTGCCCGGCGCGAAAATCGAGGACATCCGCACGGTCATCAGCCATCCGCAGGCGCTGGCGCAGAGCAATGTCTTTTTGCAGCAGCATGCCTTTGTGCTGCAGCCGTGGGGCAACACGGCGGACGCCGCCCGCCATGTGGCAGAGCAGAATGACCCCACACTGGCCGCCGTTGCCAGCGCCGAGACCGCGCAGCTGTACGATTTGCAGGTTCTGGCGGCGGGCATCAATGCCGAGGGCGACAATACCACCCGCTTTATCGTGATCGAGCGCAGCGAGACCCCGCCTGCCCTGACCGGAGAGGGGCAGCGCCTGGCGCTGTTGTTCACCGCCCGCCACAAGCCCGGCCAGCTGGCTGCCGTGCTGGATCGGATCGGCGCGCGCGGCTTTAACATGGAGTGTATCAAGAGCCGTCCCCTGCCCCATGTGCCCTTTGAATATTATTTTTATGTACAGCTTGTCTGCCCTGCCGGTTCGCGCGCGCAGGACTGCCGCGACCTGCTGGGTACCCTGACCGCCGCCTGCAGCACCCTGCGGCTGCTGGGCGCGTTTACCCTGGGGGACTAATACAATGAAAAAGGAAAAGTTTGGTATGAAACTTACAATGCAGCTGAAACAGCGCAGCTACGATATTATCCTGAAGGCCGGTTGCCTGAAAAACCTGCACCAGTTCACAAACACCGCCAACCGCAAGGTGTTTGTGCTGACCGATTCCGGTGTGCCGGCACAGTATGCCCAAACCGTAGCCGACCAGTGCCCCGACGCAACGGTCTACACCATCCCGCAGGGCGAGGGCAGCAAATGCCTGAAGGTATACGGCGAGGTCTTGCAGGCCATGCTGGACTTTGGCATGACCCGCGCCGACCTGCTGGTATCGGTGGGCGGCGGCGTTGTGGGCGATTTAGGCGGCTTTTGCGCGGCCAGCTATATGCGCGGCATTGATTTTGTAAACTGCCCCACCACCGTGCTTTCGCAGGTGGATTCCTCCATCGGCGGCAAGACGGCCATCGACCTGGGCGAAACGAAAAACATCGTAGGGGCGTTCTGGCAGCCCAAGGTAGTGCTGGTGGATTTTGACACACTGGCCACCCTGCCCGAACGCCAGGTCGCCAACGGCATGGCCGAGGCGCTGAAAACCGGCCTGATCGGCGACCCCAAGCTGTTCTCGCTGTTTGAGTGCGACGATCCCCGCCAAAATCTGGAGGAGATCATCTACCGCAGCCTGAAATTCAAGAAAAAAATCGTCGAGCAGGACGAGCGCGAGGGCGGCATGCGCAAATGCCTGAACTTTGGCCACACCATCGGCCACGGCATAGAGGCCGTCAAGGGGATCCGCGGGCGGCGCACCACAGGGCTGTACCACGGCGAGTGCGTGGCGCTGGGTATGCTGCCGATGATCGAGGACAATGCCCTGGCCAAGCGTGTGCGCGCCGTTTACCGCACACTGGGTCTGCCCGTGCGCACGGGTGTCAGCAAGGAGAAAGTCCTGCAATACATGCTGCACGACAAGAAGGCGGGCAACGGCACCATCACCGTCATCAAGTGCCCGGGTCTGGGCTGCTGGCGCGCCGATACCCTGGCCCTGACCGAGCTGCCCACCCTGCTGGGAATGGAATGAGCCTATGAAAAACACCTTTGGAAATGCCGTATCTATGACCATTTTTGGCGAAAGCCACGGTCCCGCCGTGGGCGCTGTGCTGGACGGCTTGGCTGCCGGCCTGCCCGTTGATGAGGCTGCTGTGGCCGCCGCCATGGATCGCCGCCGCGCCCGAGGCGACGGACTTTCGACTGCCCGCACCGAGGCGGACGAGGTGGAATTTTTGTCCGGTGTGTACCGGGGAAAAACCACCGGCACCGCACTGACCCTGGTGATCCGCAACCAAAATACCCGCAGCGGCGACTACGCCAAGACGCAGGATCTGCTGCGCCCCGGACATGCCGACTACACGGCCTACGCCAAGTACGAGGGGTATCAGGACGCGCGCGGCGGCGGACATTTTTCCGGCCGCATCACGGCGGCATCGGTCGCGGCGGGCGCTGTCTGCGAGGGCGTTTTGCGGTTTCTTGGCGTGCGGGTGTACACCCACATTGCTGCCTGCGGCGGGGTGCAGGACGCCCCGCTTTCGAGCGCGGCAGGTCTGCTGCTGCCTGAGCCGGAGCCGGGGCATTTTGCCCTGCTGGACCCCGAAAAGGAGGCCGCCATGCAGCAGGCGATCCGTGAGGCCGGTGCGCAGGGCGACAGCGTGGGCGGTATTCTGGAAACCGTTGTAACGGGTCTGCCCGCCGGTGTGGGCGAACCGTGGTTTGACAGTGTCGAGAGTGAGCTTTCCCATTTGATGTTTTCCATTCCCGCCTGCAAGGGCGTGGAATTCGGCGTGGGCTTTGCCTTTGCCGACATGTGCGGCAGCGAGGCCAACGATGCCTTTACGATGCAAAACGGCGTGGTGCGCACCGCTACCAACCGCAACGGCGGCGTGAACGGCGGCATTACCAACGGTATGCCGCTGGTGTTCCGCACCGTGATAAAACCCACCCCCAGCATTTATAAACAACAGCACACCGTAGATTTTTCGGCAAAACAGGACGCTGAGCTGCAAATCAAGGGCCGCCATGACCCCTGCATTGTGCCCCGCGCCGCCGTGGTGCAAAACACGCTGACGGCGTTTGGTTTGCTGGATCTTTTGACGGTGCGCTACGGCACACTGGCGCAAAAGCACGGCTTGCCGAAACAGCAGTAAGAGGAAAGAGTAAGGTCGTATTGCCCAAAGCAAAGGAGGTTACCGCCATGGCACAGCCCTTGTACGGATTGATCGGGGCAAAGCTGGGACACAGCTATTCCAAAATCATCCACGAAAAAATAGCCGATTACACCTATACCCTGCTGCCCCTGCCCACCGAGGCGGAGGCCCGCGCCTTTTTTGAAAAACGGGAGTTTGCGGCGGTCAATGTGACCATTCCCTATAAGCAGATGGTCATCCCCTGCTGCGACGAGGTCGACCCCCGCGCCAAGGCCATCGGGGCGGTCAACACGGTGGTGAACCGCGGCGGGAAGCTGTACGGCTACAATACCGACTATGCGGGCTTTGCCTACCTGGCCAAGGCGCATGGCGTCGACTTTGCGGGCAAGACCGTGCTGGTTCTGGGCACAGGCGGCACCCATGCGACGGTAAGCGCCGTATGCCGCGACGGCGGTGCCAAAGAAATTCTGACCGCCAGCCGCACCGGCAAGGACGGCGCACTGACCTATGAACAGGCCGCTGCGCGCAGCGATGTGCAGATCGTCGTCAACACGACGCCCTGCGGCATGTACCCCCAGACGGGGCAATGCCTTTTGGACATTGCGGCACTGCCCCAACTGGAAGCGGTTCTGGATGTTGTGTACAACCCCTTTGCCACCGAGCTGGTGCTGCGCGCCAAGGACAGGGGTCTGGTGGCCGTCGGCGGCTTTGAGATGCTGGTGGCGCAGGCGGTGTATGCGGCCGAGTATTTTACAGGCCGTGCGCTGGACTGCGAAACGCTGATACCCCAAATCAGCCGTGAACTGCAAAAAGAACTGCAAAACGTGGTTTTGATCGGGATGCCGGGCTGCGGCAAGTCCACCGTGGGGGCCGTGCTGGCCCAGAAGCTGGGCAAGACCTTTGTGGACGCCGATGCGGAGATCGAGCGCCGCACGGGCAAGGCAATCCCCGACATCTTTGCCCAGGAGGGCGAGGAAGCGTTCCGTCGGTATGAGGCGGACGTCATTGCCGACCTGACACGCCAGAACCGACAGGTCATTGCCTGCGGCGGTGGGGTCGTCAAGACGCCGCAAAACCTGCATGCCCTGCGCCAGAACGGCCCTGTGCTGTGGGTGCAGCGCCCGATAGAAAAACTCGCGACCGCCGGCAGACCGCTTTCCAAGGGCAGCGAGGCCCTGCGCCGAATGGCACACGAACGGCTGCCCCTGTACCGTGCCGCTGCGACGGGCGCTGTCTGCAACGACGGCTCCCTGGCCGATACCGTTACGGCTGCGCTGCATCTGCTGAAATAACCTTTCGTTAGGAGAACACCCGTGAAAGCTAATCTTTTTTCCAGCCGCATCGGCGGCACGGCGGCAGTGCCGCCCAGCAAAAGTGCGGCCCACCGCGCTGTGCTGTGCGCTGCTCTGGCAGAGGGCACCAGCCGCATTGAAAATATAGAATACAGCCAGGATATCCGCGCAACGCTGGGGGCAGTGGCGCAGCTGGGGGCTAAAATTTGCGAGGAGCCCAACGCCGTCAGCGTTCAGGGACGCGGTGCCGGCAACGGTTTTGTGACGGTGACACGTCCGGTTTTCTGCAACGAAAGTGGCTCGACCCTGCGGTTTTTGATTCCGCTGTTCAGCCTGACCGCCCAGAAGATCCGCTTTACCGGTGCGGGGCGTCTGTTTGACCGCCCGCAGGCCGTCTACCAGATGCTGTTTGACAGCCAGGGGCTTCGCTTTACCCAGGAGCCTGACGGCATTACGGTGTTTGGACGGCTGCGCCCGGGTGGTTTTAAGATGCCGGGTGATGTGTCCAGCCAGTTTATCAGTGGGCTGATGTTCGCCGCCCCCTTGATGGAAAGCGACAGCCTGATTGAGGTGCTGCCCCCGTATGAAAGCCGATCTTACGTGGATTTAACGCTGGACGCCATGCAGCAGTTTGGCATTAAGGTGGCGCAGCGCGCACGCAAAAACGGCAGCGTTGTCTACCGCATTGCCGCGCCCCAGACCTACACGGCCAGTGACGTGGTCATTGAGGGCGATTACAGCCAGGCCGCCTTTTTGGCGGTGCTGGGCTGTGTGCTGGGCGGCGTTACCGTGACGGGCCTGAACCCCGAAAGCAAGCAGGGCGACAAGGTCATTATGGACATTTTGCAGCGCTGCGGCGGCAAATGCAAGGCAGTGGACGGCGGGCTGAAATTCAGCCGCAGTCTGCTCAAGGCTACCGAAATTGATTTGGCCGACTGCCCGGATCTGGGACCGATTTTGTTCACCCTGGGCTGTTTTTGCAGCGGTGAAACGATTTTGCGCAACGCCGGACGGCTCCGCATCAAGGAGAGCGACCGCATTGCGGCCATGCAGTCCGAGCTGGAGAAAATGGGGGCGCGAATCCGGGTCGACGGCGACACCGTATATATTTACGGCACAGCGCTGCGCGCCCCGGATCGCCCGCTGAACGGCCACAACGACCACCGTATCGTCATGGCGCTGGCTGTGGCGGCGGCCGCCGGCGGTCTGCCCGCCACAATTTTGGGGGCAGAGGCCGTCAACAAGAGCTGGCCGGCGTTCTGGCAGGTACTGCAATCCCTGGGCGAACGCGTGGAATTTGAGGAGTAAAGGCGGGAACGGTATGCTGGATAAATCCAAAACGTATCTCATCGTAGGTCTGGGCCTGTTGGGCGGCAAGTACGCCCAAGTGCTGAGCCAGAAGGGCTACCGCGTCACAGGCATTACCCACAGCGCGGAAACCATGGACTTTGCGCTCAGTCACGGCTATGTCTGCGCGGGCAAGACCGAGAATTTTGAGGATCTGGTCGAACAGGCGGACTGTGTGATTTTCGGCCTGTACCCCACGGTACTGCTGGACTGGGTGCGGCAGTATGGGCACCTTTTGCGCCGCGGTACGCTGGTGACCGATGTTTCCGGCGTGAAGCGCGGCGTGGTGGAGCCCGTGCAGCAGGCGCTGCCCGAGGGCGTGGAGTTTATCGCCAGCCACCCGATGGCGGGGCGCGAGACCAGCGGTATCGCCCACAGCGCCGAGGTCAACTTTGCCCCCGCAAACTTTATCATCACCCCGACCGAAAAAAACACCCCGCAGGGCATCGAATGGTGCCGCGAACTGGCCGAGACACTGGGCTTTTGCCGCATCAGTGTGCTGTCCCCTGCCGAGCATGACCACATGATCGGCTATGTCAGCCAGCTGTGCCATGCCATCGCTGTCAGCCTGATGTGTGCCTCCGACAATACGGAGCTTGCGCGCTACACGGGGGATTCCTTCCGAGATTTAACGAGAATTGCACGAATTAACGACAAAATGTGGGCAGAATTGTTTCTGTGGAACAAGGACAATCTAATCAGCGAGATCGACATGTTCTCCGACGCGTTGCAGGATATGCGGCAAAAGCTGGTCGACGATGACCGCGACGGGCTGCAGGAAATGTTCCGCCTTTCGACGAAACGCCGCGAGGCCTTTGACAAAAAATAAAAACTGCCGATGCAGAAAAACCTCTGCATCGGCAGTTCTTGTTTGTCAAAAATTCCTTTTTATGGGTAGCAATGTAGGGAGGGGTCTTGACCCCTCCTTGCCGCCTTGCGGCAACGCTAACCTAACGGGCAAACCGCGCGGGACGCATATATGCGTCCCCTACAAACCTGCCGGAAATGGGTGCTTTGCCTATAACTGCGTATCATCTCCCGATTATTTGTAGGGAACGGTCTTGACCGTTCCGGGCAATTCTGCACCTGCCGCAAAACTCCTCGGCGGGGTGGAGCCACCCCGCCCGCAACCTTATGTTATAAAGAATATTACGGGTACTCCGTAGGGGGTGGCATATATGCCGCCCGCCGCAGCCGTCCCGGTAAATCAACCTACCGGGAAACCTTGCGCCCTGCATTTTTACCCGAAAAAATGCTTTTTTGGCAAACAAAAGCCGATGCGGATTTTCCGCATCGGCAGTTTTCTTATGGGTTAGTTGTCGCGGCGGCCCAGCAGGCGCACCACATACAGGAAAATGTTGATGAAATCCAGATACAGGTTCAGCGCGCCGATGATGGACGATTTTTGCAGCATGGCTGCATCGCCGCCAAAGTAGGCGTAATGATGCTTGAGCATCTGGGTGTCATAAGCGGTGATGCCCATGAACAGCAGCAGACCTACGGCGCACAGCAGCAAATCGCCAAAGCCGAAGCCAAAGCCCAACAGATTGAACAGCCCGCCCACCAGGGAGCAGACGATCAGTGCAATCAAACCGCCGAACAGCTTGGGACCCCAGCCGGTCAGGTCCTTGTGGGTAGTGGCGCCGTAGACAGCCATGACGCCAAAGTAGACCGCGCCCACCAGAAACGCCAGCACCAGCGTACCGAAGCGATACGCCACAAACAAGGTGGACAGGTTCAGGCCGTTCAATACCGCATACCCGAAGAACAGCCCTGTGGCCGTGGACGGCTGCAGGCTCATGACACGGGTGGACAAAATCATGACCAGCACCAACTCGCCGATGGCGGTCATCCAAATCAGGCCGCTGCTGTACAGCGGCACAAACAGTCCGGTGGTGACGGTGGCGAGCGCCACGGCAAAGGTGACCAGCAGGCCGGCAAACATCCAGCCGAAGGTCTTGGTCATATATTCGTTCAGGGTGCCGAAGGGACTTTCTGCATAGGAAATATTATAATAGTTAGGATTCATAGTTGCATTCCCCTTTCTCTATGCTGTATTATAAACGTAAAAGATGTGCAATGTATCACAAAACTATGAAGTACCTGTAAACAAGTATGGTACAGAAAGGGCAAAATGTCAAATAAAAATTTGTTTGGGCTGTATCTGCATGTTCCCTACTGCAAGGCGAAGTGCCGTTACTGCGATTTTTACTCCGCCCCCGGTGCACGCGGCGTGCCGCAGGAATATGTCGACGCCCTGCTGCGGGAGCTGGCAAAAAACACCCGCCGCCCCGACACGGTGTATTTCGGCGGCGGGACCCCGGCGCTGCTCTCCCCCGCGCAGGTGGAAATGCTGCTGCGCGCCTGTGACCCGCTGCCCGGGGCGGAAATTACGTTGGAAGCCAACCCCGATGTGGTCACGCAGGAGTCGCTGGACGGTTTCCGCGCGGCGGGGGTGACGCGCATCAGCTTCGGCGTGCAGAGCGCCGATGACGCCCAGCTGCGCCGCTTGGGACGCACCCACACAGCCGCCGGGGCGGCCGAGGCCCTGGCGATGGCGCAAAAGGCGGGCTTTGCGGAAATTTGCGGAGACATTATGCTGGCGCTGCCCCATTACAGCAACGCGGAGTTTGACGCCACGCTGGCACTTTTGAAAAATGGCGGCTGCACGCATATTTCTGCGTATCTGCTGAAAATTGAGCCGGGCACGGCGTTTGCCAAATACCCGCCTGACGGATTGCCTACCTCGGACGAGGCCGCCGATTTTTACCTGTACGCAGTGCGCCGTCTGGAACAGGAGGGCTACCCCCAGTATGAAATCAGCAACTTTGCCCACCCCGGACACGAGGGACGCCACAACCTGCTGTATTGGAATTGCTGTGATTATTTAGGGCTTGGCCCTGCTGCGCACAGCTGCCTGGGCGGCCTGCGCAGCTACTGGCCCAACGATGTGCAGGGGTTTATCGCAGGCACGGTGCAGCCCCAACCCGAGGGTGACTGCACTGCCGAGGATTTTCTCTTGATGCAGCTGCGCCTGCGCAAGGGGCTGAATCTGCCGCAGTACGCTGCCCGCGGCGGCGAGTTTACCGCCGCCCAGCGCGGCTTTATGCGCCAATGCGTCGCCCACGGCTACGCCGTCTGGCAGGATGATACCTTCGCCCTGACCCCGCAGGGCCTTGTGGTGCAAAACGCCATTTTGGAAGAATTGATATAAGGCAATACCGCATAATTCTAAGTGCCGCAGCCGCCGGAGCGATGCTTAAGCCGTTAGGCGGGAATTGTGCGGTGTTGCCATAAAGCAGTACTTGCCTTGGTTTTACAAAAAAGAAACGAGATACTTCCTGAAAAGTATCTCGTTTTGGTGGGAGCTGGTGGATTCGCCGAGCCGTGCCCTAAAAACACCCCACAGGGGTGTTTTTGTCCGACGGGACGCAAAGCGTCGGACACGGGTTGTTCAAATCCATCAGCGCGGCTTATTTATAAATGGTTGATATAAAAAGAAACGAGATACTTCATGTAAAGTATCTCGCTTTTGTGTGAGTGTGATAAAAAAGATACCCTGCCCCACAGTTCTTAACAAGTCGACTTATCACTTATCTGCTTGGTCTTTTCATCGAGATTTTGTGAGCAATTCCTATTTTTTCAAACATCACCGTCACAAATATGTCTTTATCAAAGGTTATTTTGGCTGTGATATACGATCAAAATGCAATTTTACTATAAACGTTCCATACACTATCCCGTGATTTCTCCCCTTATAGCTACTATCAAAATCAATTTGAATGTTGTGCTGCTCACATATTTTTTTCGCAAAATTCAATCCAATCCCCTGTCCTGTAGAATCCAATCTTTTTGCTTCTTCGCCCCGAAAGCCTTTTGTTCCCAACATTTTTATTTCTTCGCTTCTACAGTACGGCCCCGTTGATTGTATAGTAACATCAAGTATATTTTCGTTTTTTTCTTCGAAATTAATAGTAATCGGATTTTTATCTGGCGAATACTTAATCGCATTTTCCAGTATTATAAACAGAAGGGTTTCGAAGCTTTGATATACTCTGTAACCATATGTACTTTGACCTTCTAGTGAAATCCGCACATTTTTTCTTCCGTATCCTTTTAGCAACTTCCGCATCTTATCCAGTTTTTTAAAAACTATCGCATTATATGCGGCACCAACAGATAACATTGGATTGAGTATAGTATCAAAGTATTGAAATCGATTATATACAATAAAGCTATATATATGAATTTTCCGAACAGATTCCAATAGTGCTTCTGCATCACACTCCGTTCCAGCGGAGGAATTTTCCCATATAACGTCACATTCTGTCTTGATTTGCCCATTTAGCTTTCTTGCTTCATGCAGTAAATCATTTACCTCTTCAATTTTCCGGTCAAAACTCTGTTCTCTATTCTGACGTTCACATTCATCTTGTGCCAAAGCGACTAGTTCTTCACTATCAAGAATAGGATTATAGATTTTATATTTTGTTTGCAATGGCGCGGCCTGCTTTTTATTATATGTAGTTCTCTCACGCAGACTCGAAAATACACATGTGATTCCCGAAGAATTTTTGTAAACTAATGTTGAAAGCCCATAAGGGCATGTATAAAAGCCCGTGGTTTTCTCAACCACCTTTTTATAGTGCGCTATACACTTCTCACTCTTACATTTTTCCAAACAGGTTGGCAAAGCATGAATATAGCTACCATCCTGAAGTTGTTCATCACTATATATCGGTAATAACGCCATTTTAGATACTCCCCAGAATCACTTTTGCACAAACAGAGGAAACAAAATCTGCAATCATTCCCCTTGACTGCTCATTTGCATCTTCTGCCAATTTTGTTAAGTCACTAAAATTTTTTTTCTTAATAGCTTTAACATACTTATTTTCCAGTTCTGCTACGTAAATAGTGCTGACACCACATTCTAGTAGATTTTTTCTAATTCTTTCCCACTGATAGATTGGATCAACAGCCTTTTGTATCTGTTCATCTACTATAGTTGTCCAGTCCTCAATCGAAATGCCTTTGCTAATCACTGCATCAGCAAGATTCATGTATTCATTATATGCTGGGTCATAGCTGCTTCCTGTATAAGCAATCACTTGCTTCCCGGGATACCTTGCCTTGATTTCTTTGATAACAAAGGCTCCCTCCTTTGCAGATCCCAGACTCTTTCCAACTCCTCTGATATCACAAAGTATAACTGCATAAGCCGACACGTCATTAATATTGTCAATATCTTTCTTATGTACTATTCTAAATCCGTTTTTTCGAAGATAGTCTTCTGCCGCAAAATCCTGATCATCAATAACAAGAACCTCCACCTTGTTGCGAAGTTCCGCTGTAGTCATATTTTGCAACGCCGTTTCCTCGATCAAATCTGATACCGTATATTTAATAAAGAAAATACTAGGAAAAAACTTTTGAATTTTTACGCCCATTTTATATCCCTGCTGTATTCGATAATTTCTTCAATTCTGCCTCAAACGCGCTTTCTGTCATGTTGGCTCGATGTGCAGCTTCTTTGATGCTCAGTAAACCATCCTTGACAAGCCCTGCAAGAACAGCAACCGCACCCTCGGTTTTGCTCTCGTTCATCATATCCTCAACTGCTTTGCACACATCAATCACCTCCGCGTTCTCTGGAATTTCCAGAGGTGTGTTCGTTACAGCTTTGATTACTCGCGCCGCGTTCGCTTCCATAAGCATACGCGGGTTGTCGGTCAAAAATTCTGTCAATCGTTTTTTGTCTTTGGAATACTTGATGTACCCGATTACCTCTCGGAGACTTGTCGAGAATTTCTCCAAGTCCTCTTTGCTCAGTTTTGCCGGGTCAATCAAGTGGATCTGATAATCCTGCACAAAGTTCAGCAGGCTCTCATTCTTGACTGTCATCATTTCATGCAAAGACAGCGGGCCATCCCACTCGTTCGCTCCAAAGTGCAGCACCAACGTAATGACAGGTGTGATCTTATCGTCCTTATAGAAGCCGGACAAGTACTCACCCTTGCTGTGTCCTTTCGAACCATCAGTGCGATGCTTTGCCGCTATATCAGCAACCTGCTTGCCATACTGGAGCGCATCATAAATGATATTGCGAACAGGCATTGCATAGTGAATATCGGTTTGGTTTTCGATACCCAAAAGGATGTAAGCCGCTTCGCCATCTTGCTTGATGACCGCCGATTTCAGCACATCACGGTATTTTTGCACCGCATCATCCGGCTGGGTTCTATTCTCGTTCTGCGCACCAAACGGCAAAGCTATTTCTGTTGTATCCAATTCCTGCAACTGTGCAGGATTGACAACTGCTTTACCGCCGTAAATCAGATAGTTAAATGCATCTGCAAATACAGTATTTTCTTTCATATAGGCTTTTGTGACCGTATCAGCTAATCCCATTGGTGTACACCTCCCCTTTTTCACTTCTTGTTCTTTGTCTCCATCTTACCATAAAGCGTTCTTTTTATCAAGTTTTGTTTCACTCCAGATTCTTAATTTTCTGCGAACGGTAGTTCATAATGTGTTTCACTCAAGGTTCCTTATTCTAGCGGCATTGCTTTCTCATATCCACCAATGAACCGTATTTCAATTTCATTGCGCGACCTCACCGTAATGTTCTCAATAATTCGCGCAGTCAGCGCATCGTCATATTCTTGAATTTGCAGATCCTTGGCTGACAGCAGCATCTCCGGCTGGCTGAGCTTCTCCTGTCGGGCGGCGCTGTCCTCGATGGCTTTTTTCAGACTTTTAATTTTATTATTCAGCTTTTTCAACCTGTCATCCAGAAACGGGGTATCCTCATCGAAGTCCAAGGACATTTCCAGCAGACGGTCGAATTCCTGCTGGGTCTGTTCCAGCTGCTCCTGCAAATTGGGCATTGTGCTTTCGCCTGTCTGGATGTCATGCAGGATGCCGTTGATCTGGGCGGCAACCTCATCGGTGAAATTTGCCGCCAAATCCTGCACCGCTTTCAAAATGGCACGGTGCAGTTCTTCTTCCGGGACGGACGGTGAACTGCTGCAGAATTTCGTTCCGTACTCGATGCGGTTTACGCACCGCCAGACGATTTGCTTTCTGCCGTGAATATTCCAAGTCACTCGCTTGTAAGGGCTGCCGCAGTTACCGCAGAACAGTCGCTCGGACAAGGCATACTTGCTGTTATAGCGACCCCGGCGGCGCTTGCGTTGGTTGGCTGCCGACTTGCTGTTTCGGCGGGCGATCTCAGTTTGTACCTCTCGGAATATCTGCTTACTGACAATGCCCTCGTGGTAGTTTTCAATGTAATATTGCGGGAGCTGCCCGGTGTTTTTCTTATGTACCCCGGTCAGCACATCCTCGGTAAAGGTCTTTTGCAGCAGCACATCACCGCAGTATTTTTCATTTTGCAGGATACGCTGGATGCTTTGCGCTGACCATGCGGTGTTGCCGCGGGCTGTGAGCGCACCCGCGGTTTCCAGCTTTGCCTTGATGCTTTGCAGACTGTCCCCTTGCAGGTAGCGGTTGAAAATCAGCCGAATGATTTCTGCCTGCTCCGGGATGATCTCCGGCTTGCCGTTCGCCCCTTTTCGATAGCCGATGATTCTGCCGTAAGGAAAGGCAAATTTACCGTGCTTATATCCCATGCGCTTGCCGCGGGCCACGTTTTGGGAGATAGACTCGCTCTCTGCCTGTGCAAATGCGCTCAGGACGGTAAGGATCATCTCAGAGTTCATAGTGGCAGTGTTGATGTTCTCCTTTTCAAATACCACCGCGATTCCCATCTGTTTCAGCATTCGGACATATTGAATACTGTCCAGTGTGTTGCGGGCGAAGCGGGAAATGGATTTTGTCAATATAAGGTCGATTTTGCGCTTCTTGCAGTCTTGAATCATCTGGTTAAAACCGTCACGCTTCTTGGTATGTACGCCGGAAATTCCGTCATCTGCATAGATGCCTGCAACTTCCCATTCCGGGGTGGAATTGATTTTTTCGGTGTAGTACAGTTTCTGGATTTCAAAACTGCCCTGCTGTTCTTCTTCCTCGGTGCTGACGCGGCAGTAGGCCGCCACCCGCAGCTTGCGCACCGTGTTTTTCCGTCCGGCGTTTTCCCTCATAGATGCGGGAATCTCAATGATCCTCATGTTGCTCATGGTTTTTCCCCTCACACAATTTGTCCGTTCCGCAGTTTGAATTCAATATGGGTGTCACGGTACAGGATGACCTTGCTGACGACCTCTTTATAAAAGGTTTCCGGAAATTCCTCTGTTGGCGCATACTCAGCACACGCCTTTTGTATCAGTAAGGTCGCCGGGTCAGCATCCCCTGCCGAGCAGAATTCGTATTCCAGTTCCGCCCGGTGCAGGATTGCAGCTACAAGGTCATCTTCGTCAAACTTATCTGTTGCGATTTTTCGTTGAATTTCTCGGTCAAGGCGAGCAGAATCCATAGATCTAACAACAGAGTGGGTATCAGGTGCTCGAATTTGAAGGCTATTTTCCTGTAGCCATTTTAACCTTTGAATGATTTCTTCGGATAACACCGCTTCTTCTATCGGTGCGCTCCACATTCTGCACTGTCGGCAATGCCACTGATTTGTTTTTCCATGCCAATACAGCCTTTCGCCACAGCAGCCACATTGTATATCCTTGCGAAATGGCGCAAGTGCTGCAGAGTACGTCGATGCCTTGGCAGACCGAACTTGTGCCGCTTGCCGGAATATTTCTTTCGTGACAATTGGCGGATACCTGTCTGTCCCACAGTAAGTTTCGTTTCCCAAAATGCGGCTTATAGTATTTTTATTCCATTCTGCATCATTCTGGTGGTACTCTATGCCTTTGGAGATCATAGACTTAGCGATTTGCTGGAACGTATTTCCTGCAAGGTACGCTGTGAAAATGTTTTGCACTATTGTCCTCTGCTCTGTGTCTACCACAATGTTGCCGTCTCGAACCGCGTAACCAAACGGAAGGTATCGTTTTTTCATTGTCGCTGCTCCTTCAGATGTAAACCGTTCGGCAGTTCGAATACAAAGGCTTCGTTACTGACAACAATTTTCTTTACAATTGTCCTCATAGCCTCTTCATCAAACTCCGTCAATGCCGTATGATTTTGCATATAACGGTCTATTTGTTTTGTTTGATAGAGCGCCTTTTCTGCAGTTCCATTCTGTTTCTGGCAGGTTAGGTACTTTTTCTTTTCCGCAAGCTGTTGTTCTATTCGGATGCGGCGTTCTTGGTAGACTGTTTCCTCTATATAACCCTGTGCATGGATACGTGTCAGGTTGTGCAGTTGCTTTGATATCTGTAATATTTCTGTATGCACCGTGTTACTTGCTTCATTCTGCATACTCTTGATGTCCTGTATTCGCTGCAAGTCGTTAAAGATTGGGAGAAACAGTGTCGCTCGATTTTCGAAAAGTTTGTTGTACATTGACAAAAATGCCCCATAAAGCTCCGTTTCGTAAACAGGCTTTATGGGGCATTGGGTTGAATCCACGATATGCGTCTTGCAGTTCCAGACCCGCACACCATTTGCATGGGTCTTAGGCGAAAGCATTTTTCCACAAAATTGGCAGACAGCCATTTTTGTAAGCGGATAGCTGTGCATCTGTGAACGATGTGTACGCTTTTGTGAAAGCAGTGCTTGTACTTTCTCAAAATCTGTCGGCATGACAATGGCAGGATGGCTTTCTTGGATATAATATTTGGGGAGTTGACTCTTATTGCGTTTCTTTTGCAGGGGTAATGTATCCGGTGTATAGCGTTTTTGGCAGCAGGTATCTCCACGGTACTTTTCATTGGTAAGAATACTCTGTACTGCGGGAGGATTCCATGCTCCGGCTTCTTTGGGATATTGACTATTCAGCAATTTTGTGATTCTTGCTACACTCTCCCCTGCCAAATACTGCGCATAAATAAAGCGAACAACAAGAGCTTCAGGTTCATAGGGAATCCATTTGCGGTTTTCTTGTCGATAGCCAAACGGTGTGGATGCAGTTACATAGGTTCCGCTCTGCATTCGTTTGCGTATACCCCATTTCATATTCTTGGAGATGGAGAGTGACTCTTCCTGCGCAACGGAGCAGATCATACTGAGAATCATTTCGCCGTTGGATGTCTCGGTGTCAAAGCCTTCTTTTTCAAAAACTACCGTTACGCCAAGGCTTTTCATTTTGCGCACCGATGCCAGCGCATCCGCTGTGTTGCGAGCAAATCGGGATGCCGATTTGACCAGCACACGGTCAATCAGCCCGGCGCGGCAGTCGTCCATCAGGCGGTTGAACTGCTCACGGTGTTTCGTGCTGGTGCCGGTAATGCCTTCATCGGCATAGATTCCGGCGAAATCCCAGTTTGGATTTTCCTGTATCAGATGAGTGTAGTAATCCACCTGCACAGACAGCGAGTTCAGCTGATCCTCGGAATCACTGCTGACACGGGCATAGGCCGCCACGCGCAGACGCTTCGGCTGTTGCTGTATTGGCTGGATGACTTGGACTTGTGGCATACTATTTCCTCCGAGTTTGACGCTGTGACATTCTTTTTATCACATACAACATACCCGAAAGGCAGGTCAAAAGCTATTCACGAGAACCACTAAACTTCTCGGCGC
>USNZ01000003.1 GCA_900556255.1 uncultured Oscillospiraceae bacterium | reverse complement strand
CGGGGGCGCACAGCTCCAAATCACGAGGAATTGGTTGTACCGCAAAGAACCTGCTGAATACGGGGTCTTTTTGTGTTGCCGTTCTGCACGCAAAAAGGCCTCGTTTTTTGGTGGGAAGGTGTCGGCTGTTGTTCTCTCCCGTGCAATTCGACGTTAAGAAAGGAAAAAAACATGAGAAAGAACAGCATGAAAAAATCCGCCGTTGCCCTGACACTCTGCGCCGCCCTGCTGACCGCCTGCGGCAGCACTGCCGTTAGCGAAAGCCAAGTCACCAGTGTCTCTGCCGAGAGTTCCGCCGCCCCGACGGAGGAAGTTTCGTCCGACGAGGCTGCCGCCCGCAACTGCGCGGATCTGATCGACGCCATCTATGTGCAGACCCGCACGGCCGATACCGATGCCCAATGTGAGGCCGCAAAGGCAGCATGGGATGCCCTGACCGATGCCCAAAAGAAACTGGTGGAAGGCGAAAACGCCGACCCCGATTACTTTGGCCGCGACACCGGCGATGCCGCTGACGATGACCCCCGCAACGCCGATGATATCGGCGAAAACGAGCTGCTGGTCGTCAGCTTCGGAACCTCCTTCAACGGCAGCCGCGTCGAGGATATCAAGGGCATTGAAGACGCCCTGCAGGCAGCCAACCCCGATTGGAGCGTCCGCCGTGCCTTTACCGCACAGATCATCATCAACCATGTGCAGGCGCGCGACGGCGAGAAAATCGACAATATGGAGCAGGCTCTGGATCGCGCGGTTGCCAACGGTGTGAAAAACCTGGTTGTACAGCCCACCCATCTGATGCACGGTGCCGAGTACGACGAAATGTGCGAAACCATCGAGAACTACAAGGATAAGTTTGAGCATGTTGCCATCGCTGAGCCGCTGCTGGGCGAGGTGGGCAGTGATGCCACCGTTATCAACGAAGATAAAATGGCGGTAGCTGAGGCCATCACCGCTGAGGCTGTCAAGAATGCCGGCTATGCCGACGCCTCTGCTGCCGCCGCCGACGGCGTTGCTTTTGTGTTCATGGGCCATGGAACCTCCCACACAGCCAAGGTCAGCTACCAACAGATGCAGGCTACCATGCAGACCCTGGGCTACGACAATGTGTTTATCGGCACGGTCGAAGGCGAGCCGGAGGATACCGCCTGTGAGGAAGTCATTAAAAAGGTGCGGGACGCCGGGTATACCAAGGTCGTTCTGCGCCCCCTGATGGTCGTGGCCGGTGACCACGCCAACAACGACATGGCCGGTGAGGATGATGATTCCTGGCTGAGCCAATTCAAGGCGGCCGACTGCTTTGAGAGTGTAGACACCCAGATTGCCGGCCTTGGCGGCATTGCTGAAGTACAGGCCCTGTATGCCGCCCACACCGCCGCTGCCATGGAACAGCGGAACGGCTGATTTTACCGATTCGCCCGGAGGAAAAACCTTCGGGCAATTTTTGAGCTTAAGAGGGAAACGTATATGAAGAAACAGTTTTTGACCCTGAGCCTGGCTGCGCTGCTGCTTGTCGGCTGTGGGACAACCGCACCGCAGAGCAAGGCAGACAGCGCAAGCACGGCGGTATCGGCAGCCGAGCCGACGGAGCAGCAGAATGTCCTGCCGGATGGTGAGTACACCGCCGATTTCAACACCGACAGCAGCATGCTGCACGCCAACGAGAGCTGCAACGGCAAAGGCACCCTGACCGTTAAGAACGGCGAGATGGTGTTTCACGTCAGCTTGGCATCCAAGAAAATCGTCAACCTCTATCTCGGTACGGCGGCCGAAGCCCCCGACCATGCAGCGGACTGGCTGCAGCCCACGGTGGACACTGTGACCTACGCCGACGGAACCACCGAGGAGGTATATGGCTACGATATCCCCGTGCAGGAGTTGGACACCGATTTTGCCCTGGCGCTGATCGGCACCAAAGGCACCTGGTATGACCATACCGTGCAGGTGGCCAACGCCGTGCCTGCCGCCGCCGAAACACCTGCGGACGGCATCTATACCTGCGCCGTCACGCTGGAGGGCGGCAGCGGCCGCGCTTCCGTGGAAAGCCCTGCCATGCTGACGGTGCACGACGGTGTCATGACCGCGACCCTTGTGTGGAGCAGCCCCAACTACGACTACATGCTGGTGGATGGCGAAAAATATCTGCCTGTGAACACCGAGGGCAACTCGGTTTTTGAAATTCCCGTAGCTGCACTGGACACGGCGCTGGCCGTTACGGCAGACACCGTCGCCATGAGCACCCCGCACGAAATTGACTATACCCTGACCTTTGACAGCGCTACGCTGGCCGCACAATGAGAAAATACCTGACCCTGCTGTTTGCTGCGCTGCTGGCGGGCTGCACTGCAGCCCCGAAAACGGCACAAAACGCTCTGACCGTGACGGGCAGCTACCCGCTATCCTATGCACGGGAGTTTACGGTGGACGAGTGTGCGGGCGGATACAATTTACTTACCATAGACGGCAGCCGTTATCTGACGGTGCCCGCAGGCGCCGCCGTGCCGAATGGATTGGACGCCGACATAACGATTTTGCAGCTGCCGCTGCAGAACATCTATCTGGTTTCCACCTCCGCGATGGATCCCATCATTCGCATCGGCGGGCTGGATAAGGTGGCGTTGTCCGGTACACAGGCAGAGGGGTGGTATCTGCCCGAAGCCCGCGCAGCCATGCAGAACGGTGAGATCGCTTATGCCGGGCGGTACAGCACCCCTGATTATGAGACGATCTTGTCTGCGGGCTGTGACCTGGCCCTGGAAAACACGATGATCTACCATACTCCCAAGGTAAAAGAGCAACTGGAAAGCTGCGGTATCCCCGTGCTGGTCGAGCGTTCCAGCTATGAGAGCGACCCCCTGGCTCGGATGGAGTGGGTCAAGCTGTACGGCATTCTCTTAGACAGACGGCAGCAGGCGGAACAGCTGTTTGATGCCGCTGTACAGCAGATCGCGCCCCTGGCCGGGCAGAAATCCACGGGAAAAACGGCTGCGTTTTTCTCCATCACCTCCAACAACCTCGCCACCGTGCGCAAGGGGAATGATTACGTTGCCAAAATGATAGAACTGGCGGGCGGGCAGTACGTCTTTTCTGATTTGACCGATGACGGCAACAACCTGGCGACCGTCAATATCTCGCTGGAAGAATTTTACGCCGCTGCCAAGGATGCCGATGTGCTGTTTTACAACAGTACCATCGAGGGGGAACTGCACACACTGGATGAACTTGTGGCCAAATGCCCGGCACTGGCAGAATGCAAAGCCGTGCAAAACAGGCAGGTGTATTGCACGGCGCAAAGTCTTTTTCAGCAAAGTATGGATCTGCCCGCCCTGATTCTGGATATGCACAAGGTCTTTGCCTCAGACGGCGGGGATTTCACATTTTTGACGCAGCTGCAATAAAAGGAGTGGCTATGCACACAACAAAGCGCCTTACAATCGCATATGCGGCTATGGCAGGAGCATTGCTGGTGCTGCTGGCACTCAACCTGCTTTGGGGCAGTGTGGCACTTTCGCCCGCCGCGGTGGCAGAGGTCCTGCTGGGCCGCGCGGCAGACCCACTGGCCCGAACCATTTTGCTGCAATTTCGCCTGCCGCGCGCTGTCATGGCTGTGCTTTTGGGGGCGGCGCTGTCTGTGGCGGGGTATCTGCTGCAAACGTTTTTCGCCAATCCCATTGCCGGGCCCTTTGTTATGGGTATCTCAGGCGGTGCCAAGCTGGCGGTAGCTCTGACAATGGTCGTCTTTTTGAACAGCGGCCTGCTGACAAATTCGCTAACACTGATTTTGGCGGCCTTTGCAGGAGCCATGGCGGCTATGCTGTTTGTGCTGGCAGTGGCGCGGCGTGTGCGGCGGATGAGCATTTTGGTCATCTGCGGCGTGATGATCGGCTATATCTGCTCGGCTGTTACCGACATTGTGGTAGCCTTTGCCCAGGACTCCAACATTGTCAACCTGCACAACTGGTCCATGGGCAGCTTTTCCGGCATGACCTGGGGCAATGTGACGGCTGCCGCTGTGCTGGTCGTGCCGTGTCTGGCGGCGGCGTTTTTACTTTCCAAACCCATTGCGGTCTACCAAATGGGCGAAAGCTATGCGGCCAGCGTCGGCGTCCCTGTGCGGGCGTTTTCGGCGGTGCTGGTATTGCTGTCCAGCCTGCTGGCGGCCTGTGTAACGGCGTTTGCGGGGCCGATCTCCTTTGTGGGCATTGCGGTGCCGCATCTTGTCAAGCAGGCACTGGGCAGCGCCAAGCCCCTGCATGTTCTGCCGGGGTGTGCCCTGGGCGGGGCGGCGTTCTGCCTTTTGTGCGATTTGCTGGCCCGCAGCCTGTTTGCGCCGACCGAACTGTCCATCAGCTCGGTCACAGCGGTTTTCGGTGCGCCTGTGGTCATCTGGCTGCTGATGCACCGCCACAGCGGGGAGGGCGCGGCATGAGTTACTGCGAAACGAAAAATTTGGCAATCGGCTACACAGCCCCGCTTTTGCGGGATATTGCGCTGCATGCCGAGCGAGGAAAAATTCTGGCGCTGATCGGCCCTAACGGTGCAGGTAAGTCTACCTTGTTAAAAACGCTGGCGGGGCAGTTGGCTCCGCAGGGCGGCACCGTTTTGCTGGACGGGCAGGGTCTGGCGGAATACTCCCCCAACGCGCGCGCCCGCAAGCTGGCGCTGATGCTTCCCCACAGCACCCGCACCGAGCTGACCAGCTGTTTTGACGTGGCGGCGGCAGGGCGCTACCCCTACACGGGGCGACTGGGGATTTTGTCGCAGGAAGATAAGCGGCAGGTGCTGGATGCACTGCGGCTGGTGCAGGCCGATGCCCTGGCAGAGCGTGATTTTGCAAAAATCAGTGACGGGCAGCGGCAGCGCGTATTGTTGGCGCGGGCGGTATGCCAGCAGCCGGAGATCCTGCTGCTGGACGAACCGACGTCCTTTTTGGACGTAAAGGGTAAGGCGGAGCTTACAGCGGTGCTGCGCCGTTTGACGGCTGAAAAAAATGTGGCCGTTATTGTGACACTGCATGAACTGGAGTTGGCCCAAAAGCTGGCCGACGCGGTGGTCTGTGTGTTTCCGCACAAGGTGTCCGGCGTCTTGACGCCGAAGGAGGCTTTTGCCAAGAAAAACGTATGCCGCCTGTTTGCTCTGGACGATATACAATACGAAACACTGTTCGGAAAATCCGACGCGGCACCGAAGTTTGAACACTATATTCGCAGCGGACAAAAAATGCTGCGCTGCGGTTACACCACAGGCACCTGCGCCGCTTTGGCTGCAGCGGGGGCGGCACGTCTGCTGCTGACCGGACACGCCCCCGAAACCGTGGGGCTGCGCACGCCAAAGGGGGTTGTGGTGGAGGTCGCCCCCTTGTTTTGCCGCGCAACCGAGACGGGGGCCGAGTGTGCCATCGTAAAGGATGGCGGTGATGATGTGGACGCCACCACGGGTCTGCCTGTCGTGGCTGAGGTGACCCTGCTGCCTGATGCACCGCGCACCGTGACGATAGACGGCGGTGTCGGTGTGGGTCGGGTGACCAAGGCGGGGCTGGATCAGCCTGTGGGGGCGGCGGCCATCAACCGTGTGCCGCGCCAAATGATTACCGACGCCCTGCTCAGGGAGGCCGATGCGGCAGACTACAACGGTGGTTTTGCGGTGGTTATCTCCATTGACGGCGGCAAGGAGGCCGCCAAACGTACCTTTAACCCGCATATCGGGGTCGAGGGCGGGCTGTCGGTATTGGGCACAAGCGGCATTGTGGAGCCGATGAGCCGTCAGGCACTGCTGGATACATTGGAATTGGAAATTCACCAGGCCGCCCTGAAAAGCAACCGCCTGATTCTGACACCGGGCAACTACGGGTTGGATTTCCTTGCCGAAAATCTTTCGGAACTGCGCAAGATACCCGTTGTTAAAATCTCGAATTTCATCGGGGATGCGCTGGATATGGCGGCAGCCGAGGATTTTGCCGAAGTGCTGCTTGTGGGGCATGTCGGCAAGCTGGTCAAGCTGGCGGGCGGCATTATGAATACCCACTCACAGCAGGCAGATTGCCGTACCGAGCTGTTCTGTGCCCATGCGGCACTGTGCGGGGCTGACACGGCTACCTGCCGCGCCCTGATGAATGCCGCCACAACGGACGCCTGCCTTGAAATTCTGCAGGCAGCCAACCTGCGCGCAGCAGTTTTGGAGAGCCTGCTTGACGCTGTGCAGCTGCATTTGCAGCGCCGTGCTGCGGGGGCCTTTACGGTGGGCGCGGTGGTGTTTTCCAACCGAGACGGCAGCCTGGGCACAACAAAATCTGCCGATGTATTGTTGAAAACCTGGAGGGAAAGCTGATATGGTACATTTTGTGGGGGCAGGACCCGGCGCGCCAGACCTTATTACACAGCGCGGTGCGGCGCTGCTGCAAAAGGCCGACTGCATCATCTACGCGGGCAGCCTTGTCAACCCGGCGCTGCTGGGGCTTGCCAAGGGTGGCTGTTCCATTTATAACAGTGCCGAAATGACGCTGGAGCAGGTACTGGATGTCATAAAAACAAACGAATTGTCGCATAAAACCACGGTGCGCCTGCACACCGGCGACCCCTGCCTGTACGGCGCTGTCCGCGAACAGATGGATGCTCTGGATGCTTGGAACATCGCCTATGACGATACCCCCGGCGTATCCAGCTTTTGCGGTGCGGCAGCGGCACTGAACGCTGAGTACACACTGCCCGGCATCAGCCAGACGGTCATTATCACCCGTATGGAGGGCCGCACCCCCGTACCTGAGCGCGAAAAACTGGCAGCCCTGGCCGCACATGGGGCGACGATGGTGATTTTTCTTTCCGTCGGCATGGCCGGCAGGGTGCAGGAAGCACTTTTACAGGGGGCTTATAAGCCCGATACCCCTGCTGCTGTTGTGTATAAGGCCAGCTGGCCGCAGCAGAAAATTGTGCACTGTACCGTGGGCACTCTGGCGGAAAGCACCCATGCGGCGGGCATTGCCAAGACCGCGTTGATCGTGGTGGGGGATTTTCTTGCCGTAAAGTACGAGCGCAGCAAACTGTATGACCCTGCCTTTACCACCGAGTACCGCAAAGGAGCCACACCATGAAATGTGCCTACCTTGCCTTTACTGCCAAGGGGCTTGTGCTGGCACAACATCTGGCCCGGACCTGCCCCGGTACGGTGACGCGGTGCGGTACCGACGGTGTCAGCTTGGCTGCCTGGACTTCAAAGCAGTTTTCCAATGCCGATGCCCTTGTGTTTGTGGGGGCTGTGGGCATTGCCGTGCGGGCGATTGCACCCCATTGCAGGGGCAAGGCTGTTGACCCTGCGGTGGTTGTGTTGGACGAGCAGGGGCGGTTTGCGGTTTCGCTTTTGTCGGGACATCTGGGCGGGGCGAACGATTTGACACGGCAGCTTGCGGCCGCTTGCCACGCGGTGCCGGTTATTACAACGGCCACCGATGGTCGGGGTATCTTTGCCGTGGACGAGTGGGCGGTGCGCCAGCACTGCGCCGTGGCCGAGCCGGAGCGCATCAAATACATCAGCGGTACCCTGTTGGCTGGCAAGCGGGTGCATTATTTCAGCGACTGGCAGATAGAAGGCGAACCGCCCGCAGGGTTGGAACCCGCCGCGACCGCCGCACAGGCAGATTTTGTACTGACATTGACCCCGGAGGGCGAGGCCCTGCACATTGTGCCACGTATCGCAGTGCTGGGTATCGGCTGCAAGCGCGGCATAAGTGAGTGTCGGCTGCAGGAGGCGTTTTCCGTTTTTTGTGCGGCAAATGCCCTGGCTCCGCAAAGCGTTGCGGCAGCGGCAAGCATAGACCTGAAAAAGGACGAGCAGGGTTTGCTGGACTTTGCAAAAAACAACGGCTGGACGACGGAGTTTTACACGGCCGAGACACTGCGCACCGTGCGGGGACATTTTACGGCATCGCAATTTGTAAAGGGAGTTACGGGTGTGGACAATGTCTGCGAACGTGCAGCGGTCAAAGCAGCGGGTGGGAAACTGTTTGTGCCCAAGTGGGCGTACAACGGGGTGACTTTTGCGGTGGCACTGCGCCCCTTTGCCCCTGATTGGAGATGGAAAACCGATGGATAAGCTTGTCTATGTGGTGGGGCTTGGCCCCGGAGATGCCCGCTTTATGACAGCGCAGGCGCGCAGCGCCTTGCAGAAGGCCGACGTGCTCTGCGGCTACACGGTGTATATCGATCTGATACGCCCGCTGTACCCCGAAAAGCTGACCTACACCACCGGCATGACACGGGAGATAGACCGCTGCCGCTGGGCGCTGCAAACCGCGCAGACCGGCAAGACAGTGGCGCTTGTTTGCTCCGGCGATGCGGGCGTGTACGGCATGGCGGCACCGCTGCTGGAATTGAGTGTTGATTTTGATGATGTGACAATAGAAATTGTGCCGGGGCTGACGGCGGCGTTAAGCGGTGCGGCCGTGCTGGGGGCACCGCTGGGGCACGATTTTTGCGTGATTTCGCTGTCGGACCGTCTGACACCTTGGGCAATCATTGAAAAGCGGCTGATCTGTGCGGCAATGGGCGATTTCTGCGTCGCCCTGTATAATCCATCCTCCAAGGGACGGGCAGATTATCTGCAAAGAGCAGCCGAGATTCTGTTGGCGAACGGCAAAAGCCCCGAAACCTTGTGCGGCACGGTACGCAATATCGGCCGCACAGGCCAGGAAAAGCACCTGATGACGCTTGCGGAACTGAAAAAAACACAGGCGGACATGTTTACAACAGTGTTTATCGGCAATAGCGTCACCCGCAGGGTGCGCGGCTGCATGGTGACGCCAAGGGGGTATCACGGCGTATGAGGATCGTGATTTTCAGCGGAACGACAGAGGGGCGGGAACTTTCCCGCAAGCTGGCGGCGCTGGGGGCAGAGGTAACGGTCTGCGTGGCGACCGAGCTGGGAGCCGAGGAACAGGGCGTGACAGCGGGCGTGGCTGTGCATACGGGGCGGCTTGATGCCGCCGAAATGACGGCCTTGCTGCAAGATTCCGTGCTTTGCGTGGATGCGACCCATCCCTATGCGACCGAGGCAACGTGCAATATCCGCGCGGCAGCAGCGGCGGCAGGGGTGGAGTATCGCCGCCTTCTGCGCCCGGCCGGCGCCTTGCCCGCAGGCTGTGTCGTGCTGCAAAGCGCAGCACAGGCGGCGCAGTATCTGGCCGAAAAACACGGCAATGTACTGCTTGCTACGGGGGCCAAAGAACTGCCCGCATTTTCCGCCCTTGCTCCTATGCGGTTGTATCCGCGTGTGCTGCCTACCCTTGCGGGCATTGCCGCGTGTGAGGCGGCGGGGATTCCGCACCGCAATATTATAGCGATGCAGGGGCCGTTCACGGTGGCAATGAACACGGCGCTGATGCAACAATACAACATTCGATACATGGTCACAAAGGACGGCGGTGCGGCGGGCGGTTTTGCCGAAAAAGTTCTGGCTGCCGCGCAGTGCGGCGTACAGCTTGTGGTGCTGCGCCGCCCTGCGGAACAGGGCGAGACCGCTGAGGTGATTTTGCAGCGATGCAGGGAGCTACTATGAAAATAACACTGGTCGGTATGGGCTGCGGCGACTATGCCGGGCTGACGCTGATGGGCGTAAAAGCGTTGGAGGAGGCAGAGTGTGTCCTCGGCGCACGGCGTCTTTTGCAGGCTCTGCCTGAGATAGGCGGACAGCAGCGCTCGGCGCTGTATAAGACGGACGAAATTCTTGCAGAGATACAAGTACACAAAAACAAGCGTGTAGCGGTTGTTTTTAGCGGGGACTGCGGATTTTACTCCGGTGCGGCAGCGCTGGGGCGGGCGCTGGAACAACAGGGTCTGCCCTATACGGTGCTGCCCGGTGTTTCCAGTGTGCAGCTGCTGGCGGCAGCGCTTGGCAGACCCTGGCAGGATTGGGAGCTTGTCTCGGCCCACGGGTGCGCCTGTGACCCTGTGGCGGCCTGCCGAAAAGGAAAGCCGACCTTTTTCCTGACCGGCGGCCGTGAGACCCCCGCCACACTTTGTGCTGCGCTGGCGGCTGCCGGATGCGGGGCTGTGCAGGGGGTTGTCGGGGAAAATCTGGGCCTTGCGTCACAGCGTCTTGTGCGGGGTACAGTGCAACAATTAGCACAGCAAAGTTTTGCGCCACTCAGCGTACTGCTGGTGGAACGCTGCAACCTGCCGCGGCGCACACACGGTTTGCCGGATGATGCGTTTATCCGTGGTAAAACACCTATGACCAAGCAGGAGGTGCGCGCTGCCGTACTGGCAAAGCTGGCGATACAGCCCGATGACATTTTATGGGACGTAGGGGCAGGAACGGGCAGTGTCAGCGTGGAGATGGCGTTGGCAGCATCGGAGGGGCAGGTATATGCCGCCGAGTGTGACCCGGATGCCTGTGAATTGATAGCCCAAAACCGCGCAAAATTTGCAGTGCAAAATCTGCACCTGACAAAAGGCACTGCCCCTGCGGCTTTGACCAACTGGCCCGCCCCCGATGCGGTATTCATCGGCGGCAGTAAAGGCAAACTGGACGCTATCGTGGAGGCAGCGTTGGCCGCAAACCCGACTGTGCGGCTTTGCGTCAGTGCCATTGCGCTGGAAACCTTGCAGCAGGCGGTTGCGGCCTTGACGGCGCGCGGGCTGACCGCGCAGGTCACACAGATTTCTGTCAGCCGTACAAAAACAGCAGGTGAACTCCATCTGCTGATGGCGAACAACCCGGTATTTTTGATTACGAGGGAATAAAATGCTGCAAATGCTTTTGGCTGCGCCACACTCCGGCAGCGGAAAAACGACGGTGACATGTGCCTTGCTTGCGGCCATGAAAGCGCGGGGTCTGACGCCTTGCGCCTTTAAGGCAGGGCCTGACTACATTGACCCCATGTTCCACCGCGCGGTTTTGGGGGTGCAGAGCCACAATCTGGATCTGTTTTTTTCCCCGCCCGAAACAGTTCGCTGCCTGTATGCGCAGTATGCAGCGGGACACGGTGCCGCTGTCTGCGAGGGCGCAATGGGTTACTACGACGGCCTGGGCGGCACAAGAGATACTGCGAGCGCATGGCATCTGGCGGATACGCTTGACCTGCCCGTGCTGCTTGTTTTGCGGCCCAAAGGGGCAAGCCTGACCCTGGCGGCAGAGCTGCGCGGGCTGATGGCTTTTCGCACGCCCCACCACATAACGGGCATATTGCTCAATGATTGCAGTGAATCTTTGTATAGCCTGCTGAAACCGATGCTGCAGCACGAGACCGGACTGCCCGTGGTGGGGTACCTGCCGCCTATACCGCAGGCCCACTTGGAGAGCCGACATTTGGGGCTGAAAACCGCTGCGGAGATCGGAGATCTGCAAGAAAAAATCCGTATCCTGTCCGACACGGCACAAAAAACCATAGACTGGCCGCTTATGCAAACGCTGTTTGACCGCCCGACAGAGGCGGCAGACATACCGCAGGATCCGCCCACGCAGGCGCGCATTGCGGTGGCGCGGGACGCAGCGTTCTGCTTTACCTACGCCGAAACGCTGGATGCGTTGCGGCAAAATGGGGCAGAGTTATGCTTTTTCAGCCCGCTGGCCGATACGCAGCTGCCGCAGGACATCGGCGGGCTGTACCTGCCGGGCGGCTATCCGGAGTTGTATGCGCAAGCCCTTGCGGCCAATACCGCTATGCGGAAGGCAGTGCGGGATGCAGTGACGGTGGGGCTGCCCACGGTGGCCGAGTGCGGCGGCTTTTTGTATCTGGGCCAGGCATTGGAAGCCGCCGATGGCAAAGTGTACCCCATGGCCGGTGTTTTGTCGGGGCAGGGGTTCAAGGTGGGAAAACTCGTGCGCTTTGGGTATGCAAACCTGACGGCGCATACGGACAGTATGCTGTTCGCGGCGGGCGAGACACTGCCGATGCATGAGTTCCACCACTGGGATTCTACACAAAACGGTACGGCCTTTACGGCCGCCAAGGCAAATGGCAGGCAGTGGACGTGCGGCTTTGCCGACGCGCATTTGTATGCGGGGTTCCCGCATTTGTATTGGGCGGGTACGCCGCTGCCGCAGCGATTTGTGGCTGCTGCCTGCCGCTATAAAAAGGAAAAGCTATGACCGAAACCGAATTGAAAATTCTGCTGAACACGATCACCCCGCCGAGGGAAACCGCCCGTGCCGCTGCCCATGCCCATTGGGCGGCACTGGCAAAGCCTTTGGGAGGGCTGGGACAGTTGGAAACCATGCTGGAGGATGCTGCCGCCCTGACGGGTACGGAAAAACTGCATTTTGAGCGCCGCGCCCTGTTGGTGCTGTGCGCCGACAATGGCGTGGTTGCGCAGGGGGTCAGCCAGACCGATGCCTGTGTTACGCGCGCTGTATTGAAAAATCTGGTGGCCCGCCGCACCAGCGTCTGCCGCATGGCCGAGACGGCCCATTGCAAGGTCGTTGCGGTGGATATGGGCATTGCCGGAAAGCCTGTGGCGGGTGCGATAGACCGCCGCATTGCCCCCGGTACGCGGGACTTTACCCGTGGCCCTGCCATGACCCGCGCACAGGCTGTGCAGGCCATTGCGGCCGGCATAGCGCTGGTACGCGAGCAAAAACGTGATGGTATGCAAATTTTGGCGACAGGGGAGATGGGCATCGGCAACACGACCACCTCCAGTGCCGTGGCAAGCGTGCTGCTGGGCCGCCCCGTGGCAGAGATGACCGGACGCGGAGCAGGGCTTTCCGATGCCGGGCTACAGCGGAAAATACGCGCCATAGAAACAGGCATTGCGGTCAACGCACCGGATGCCGCCGATCCGCTGGATGTGTTGGCCAAGCTGGGTGGGTTGGATATTGCCGGGTTGTGCGGTGTTTTCTTGGGCGGCGCGCTGGAGAATTTGCCGATCGTTATGGATGGGTTCATCAGCAGTGTAGCGGCACTTTGCGCTGTGCGGATGTGCCCCAAGGCGGGAAAGGCGGTCTTTGCCAGCCATCTTTCCGGCGAACCTGCCGCCCGCCTTGTGCTGGAAGAATTGCACAAAAAACCGCTGCTCAACGCGGGATTTCATCTGGGGGAGGGCACGGGAGCCGTGGCCTCGCTGCCTCTTTGGGATATGGCCTTGGCCGTTTATGAGGGCTGCTATTCCTTTGCGGAGGGCGGCATCACGCCGTACACCCCGCAATGCTGACGCTGGTTATCGGCGGTGCGGCCAGCGGGAAAAGCGCCTATGCGGAATCCCTCTGCCTGAAAAATGACGCCCCCCGCACCTACCTGGCCACAATGCAAATTTGGGATGCCGAGTGTGCGGCCCGCGTGGCAAAGCACCGTGCCATGCGCGCGGAAAAGCGATTTGAGACCGTGGAATGTCCGCTGCATCTGGAAAATTTGCAGCTGTCTGTGCGCGGTACGGTGCTGTTGGAGGATTTGGGAAACCTGACTGCCAACGAACTGTATGACCCAAACGGCGCGGGGGAACAGACGGCAGCTGCCATTTTGCAGGGGATCGACAATGTATACGCGCAGTGCGAGGACTTGATTTTGGTTACAAATGAGGTGTTCAGCGGCGGGGCAGACTACGCGGGGGACACCTTGCACTACCTGCGGGTGTTGGCTGCGGTCAACAATGCGGCAGCCGCCCGCGCGGACAGGGTAATACGCGTGATATGTGGCATACCCTGCTATTATAAAGGTAAGAGGGAATCATTTTGATTGTTTTACAGACTGTCGCGGTGGCGTTTGCCATGTTTTCGGCATTGCCGATGCCGCAATTTGATTGGAACGAAAAAAACATGCGCTATGCGCTGTGTGCTTTCCCGCTGGTGGGTGTGGTTTGCGGGGCGCTTTGCAGCCTTTGCGGATTGCTGCCGCTGCCTGCGGCGGTCAAGGCGGCGGGGCTGTGTCTTTTGCCTGTGTGGGTGACCGGCGGCATCCACCTGGACGGCTATGCCGACACCTGCGATGCACTCGCCAGTTACGGAGAACCCGCCAAAAAATTGGAAATCCTGAAGGACCCCCACTGCGGGGCATTTGCGGTCATACGGCTGTGCAGTTATTTTGTGGCCTATGCGGCGCTGTGCGCCTGTGTGCCGTTTACCCCGCGGGTCGGTGCGGTGTGGACATTGGCTCTGGTAGGGGAACGGGCATTGTCGGCGTTGGCGATTGCGGCGTTCCCGATGGCAAAGAACACCGGCCTTGCGCACACCTTTGCCACGGCGGCGGATCGTGCTCGCGTGAAAAAAATTCTGACGGCGCTGTGCGTGGCTGTATCGGCGGCACTTTTTGCCCTGCACGGCGGCGCGCTGGTGTTGGCGGCCGGATGTGTGTTTGCGCGGTATTCCTTTGTGGCAAAGCGGCAGTTCGGCGGCATCACAGGGGATTTGGCAGGGTGGTTTTTGCAAAAATGCGAGATCTGGATGCTGGCGGCGCTGGCAGCCTGTCTTTGGTTGGGGGTGCTGTAAATGCTGTTTGTCACAGGGCCGCTGTACAGCGGAAAGCGCACCTTTGCGCAAAAATTTAACGGCACAAAGCGGTTTGAGGTGCAGGAGCTGGCAGCCGATGCGGCGGATTTGCAAGCCTTGGCCGAGGAACTGGCCGCCTATGATGTTGTGACCGCTACCGAGGTGGGCGGCGGTGTCGTGCCCGTGGAGGCCGCACAGCGCGCTGCACGGGAAAAGGCAGGGCGGCTTGCCTGCCTGCTGGCAGAACGCGCCGACTGCGTTGTATATATGTTTTGCGGTCTGCCCACTGTTTTGAAAGGAGACCTGCCTACATGCTAGTGTATCTTTTGCGCCATGGATTAACCGAATATAACGCCGAAAAACGCTACCAAGGGCAGCGGGATATCCCACTGTCGGCGCAAGGACGCGCCCAGCTGCGCCGCGCCGATATCGAGCCTAAGGTTGTCTATGTTTCCACCCTGCAGCGCACACAGCAAACCGCACGCGTGCTGTTTCCCTGTGCAAAGCTCGTGGCGGTGGACGGGCTGAAGGAAATGAACTTTGGCAGCTTTGAGGGCCGCAACTACATAGAGATGGAACATGACCCGGATTATCTGGCCTGGGTGGCAGCCAACTGCGAAAGCCAATGCCCCGACGGGGAGCGCAAGGATGAATTTTCGCAGCGCATCTGCGCGACGTTTGCCGCACTGGTGGACAAGGCCTTGGCCGACGGTGAACCGATGCTTGTCATTTTGGCGCACGGCGGTACCCAGATGGCAGCGATGGAGCGCTTTGCCCTGCCGCATCGGGATTACTACGACTGGTGCGGCCCCAATGCCGGCGGCTTTGTGTTGGACGCACGGGACTGGGCAGAAAAGCGTGTTTTGCATCTGGTCAAAACGGTGCAGTACACCAAGGGGGCAGAATGTTGATTCTTATGGCGGTGCCCGCTGCCTTTTTGCTGGATACCCTGTTTGGAGACCCGACATGGCTGCCCCACCCGGTGGTATTTATGGGACGCTGCATCTCCCGCCTGGAAAAAGCCCTGCGTGCCGTTCTGCCCAAAACACCGCGCGGTGAATGGGCAGGAGGTTGCCTTGTGGCAGCGGTTCTGCCGCTGGGAACATTTATGCTGACATCGTTGGCCTGTGCGGCGGCCGCACGGCTGCACCCGATGCTGGGGCTGGGTCTGCAGGTGTTCTGGTGTGCCCAGGCGCTGGCTGCCAAGGGGCTTGCGCAGGAAAGCGGCAGGGTTTACCGCGAGCTGGTCAAAAAGGATTTGTCTGCCGCGCGACAGGCTGTGGCGCGCATTGTGGGGCGTGATACGGAAAATTTGACGGCCGAGGGCGTGACCAAGGCCGCCATCGAAACGGTTGCCGAGAACGCAAGCGACGGCGTGATCGCCCCGCTTTTGTACATGCTGGTTGGTGGGGCACCGCTGGCGCTGACCTACAAGGCCATCAATACTATGGACAGTATGCTGGGGTACAAAAACAGCAAATATTTGTATTTTGGACGTTGTGCCGCCAAATTGGACGACGCCGCCAACTGGCTGCCCAGCCGCGTGGCTGCACTTTTGTGGGTGGCGGCTGCGGCGCTTACAGGCGGCGATGCCAAGGATGCGTGGCGCATCTGGCGGCGTGACCGCCGCAACCACGCAAGCCCCAACAGTGCTCAGACCGAAAGTGCCTGTGCGGGAGCACTGGGTGTGCAGCTGGCGGGGCCGGCCTACTATTTTGGAGAGTATTACGACAAGCCGACCATCGGCGATGCGCAGCGGGCCGTGGAACCTGAGGATATCCTGCGGGCAAACCGCATGATGTATGCCGAAAGCCTGTTGGCATTGGCGCTGGGTCTTGCCGTGCGGGCAATTTTTGTCTTGTGAGGAAGGGAAAATGGAGTTAGTACACGGTGGAGATTGGGCAGGCTACCGCGCGGAATTCGGGCGGGATGCGCTGGATTTTTCTGCGAACGTCAGCCCGTTGGGACTTCCTTCCGGGGTGGCAGCAGCCATCACGGCGGCGCTTTCCACGGCGGATCGCTACCCTGACCCGCTGTGCCGCGCACTGTGTGCCAAGCTGGCCGAAGCCGAGGGCGTGGCAGAGGAGCACATTTTGTGCGGCAACGGTGCGGCAGATCTGATTTTTCGGCTGGCAGCGGCACTTCGCCCCCGCCGCGCCTTGATCCCGGCGCCGACCTTTGCCGAGTATGCGGCTGCCTTGCATACGGTAAACTGCGATATAACGTACTATGTGTTGAGCGAGGCTGACGATTTTGCCTTGACGGATGCCTTTATAGACGCTGTGACGCGGGACACGGACATGGTTTTTCTCTGCCAGCCGAATAACCCCACGGGGCGCATCACCCTGCCTTCGGTCGTGGAAAGGCTGCTGCAGCGCTGTGCGGAAAACGGTACGGTGCTGGTGGTGGACGAATGTTTTCTGGACTTTTCGGCAGGGCGTGAGGCGCTGACAGCTAAGGCATTTTTGCGGCAGTACCCGAATCTTATCATTCTGAAAGCGTTCACAAAGTTGTATGCCATGGCTGGGGTGCGGCTGGGGTACGCGCTGTGTTCCGACACGGAACTTCTTGACAAAATGCGTACGGCGGGGCAGCCGTGGGCTGTGTCGAGCTTGGCCCAGGCGGCGGGCGTGGCCGCCCTGAACGAGACAGCTTACGCCGATGCAGTCCGCACCCTGGTTGCGGAACAGCGGCCGATGCTGGCTGCCGGGCTGCGCGCCTTGGGGCTGCGCGTCATAGAGGGCAACGCCAATTTCCTGCTGTTCCGTGCACCTGCCGATTTTGGGCAAAAGCTGCGAAAAAAGGGGGCGGTTGTGCGCAGTTGCGGCAATTATACGGGACTTGACGATACCTGGTATCGCACGGCTGTGCGTACCGAGAAGGAAAATCGCCGGCTATTGTGTCTGATGAAAGAGGTACTGGCATGAGCAAGGCAAAATGTATCATGGTGCAAGGCACGATGAGTGGCGCGGGCAAAAGCCTGTTGTGCACGGCGCTTTGCCGTATTTTTGCGCAGGACGGCTACAAGGTCGCCCCCTTCAAAAGTCAGAACATGGCGCTGAACAGCTTTGTGACGCGCGAAGGGCTGGAAATGGGCCGTGCCCAGGTGGTGCAGGCCCAGGCCGCCGGTGTCGAGCCGGATGTGCGAATGAACCCCATTTTGCTGAAACCCAGCAGTGATGTGGGCAGCCAGGTCATTGTCAACGGTGAGGTGCGCGGTGACATGCCCGCGCGGGAATATTTCCGCCATAAGAAAGAGTTGATTCCCGATATTTTGTGTGCCTACGAAAGCCTTGCGCAGGAAAATGACATCTTGGTCATTGAAGGGGCAGGCAGCCCGGCAGAAATCAACCTGAAGGCTGATGACATCGTTAACATGGGTCTGGCAAAGCTGGTCGATGCGCCTGTACTGCTGGTCGGGGATATTGACCGCGGCGGAGTGTTTGCCCAGTTGTACGGCACGGTAGCCCTGCTGGATGAGGACGAACGGGCGCGTATCTGTGGGCTTGTCATCAATAAATTTCGTGGGGATGTGGAGATTTTGCGGCCGGGCCTTGCCATGCTGGAGCAAAAGACAAACCTGCCTGTGCTGGGTGTCGTGCCGTACACCCGCGCGGATATCGAGGACGAGGACTCGCTATCCGAACGGCTGCAAAGCAGCAAGGCGGTCAAGCCGCTGGATATTGCCGTTGTGCGTCTGCCGCATATCTCCAATTTTACAGATTTTATACCGCTGGAGCAGCATCCGCTTTTAGGGGTGCGCTATGTGCAGAACGCGCGGGAACTGGGAACGCCGGACCTTGTGGTTTTGCCCGGAACCAAAAACACCGTCGATGACCTTCTGTGGCTGCGGCAGAGTGGGCTGGAAGCGGCGGTGCAAAAGCTGGCGAAGCGCGGTACGCCGATTTTAGGTGTCTGCGGCGGGTATCAGATGCTGGGATGTACGCTCGACGATACGCTGGGCCGTGAGGGCGGACTTCCGCAGACGCTGCGTGGGCTGGGACTGCTGCCGACGGACACGGTCTTTACCGCCGAAAAGCGCCGCGCACAGGTTACTGCCGTGACGTGCGACCCCTTGGCAGGGGCAGCACTGACGGGATATGAAATACACACGGGCCGCACGAATGTGCGGGGGGCACCGTTCTGCACGCTGGCGGACGGTACGCCCGAGGGTTGTGTGCAGGGAGACGTTTTGGCACCTACCTGCACGGTTTGTTTGACAGCGGAGAGCTGACAGAAAAACTGGCGACATTCCTCTGTGAAAGAAAGGGCCTTGCCCCCGAAACCGCTGAACCGATATCCATGGAAAAATACCGCCGGCAGCAGTTTGATTTGCTGGCCGACAGTGTACGGGCGGCGCTGGATATGCGCGCTGTTTATGCCGCTATGGGAATAGAACAGGAGGAACATGTATGACACCGCAGCATCATCTGCCCGCCGATATTGAGCGCACCAGCATGGCCATTATCACAGCCGAGTTGGCCGCGCGCGGGCTGGTTATCGCACCCGAAAATGCGGCGGTAGTCAAGCGCGTTATCCACACGACGGCGGATTTCGACTACGCCGAAAGTCTGCGATTTACGCCCGATGCCGTGACGATCGGCGGGCAGGCTGTGCGCGGCGGAACCATCATCACCGATACCAACATGGCGCTGGCGGGCATTAGCAAGGCGGGGCTTGCCAAGCTGGGCGGGCGGGCACTTTGCTTTATGGCAGACCCCGCCGTGGCCGAGGCGGCTGCAGCCGCAGGCACCACGCGGGCGGTAGCTGCCATGCACAAGGCGGCGCGGGAATACCCCGGCGCAGTGCTGGCGGTGGGCAATGCGCCCACAGCACTTTTGACCATTGCCGAGGAAATTGAGGCCGGGTTGCGCCCGGCCTTGGTTATTGCGGTGCCGGTGGGATTTGTAAATGTGGTGGAAAGTAAGCAGCGTCTGTTTGCTGCCTGTACCCGATACGGTGTGCCTGCCATTGCGGCTATGGGGCGCAAGGGCGGAAGCAATGTGGCGGCGGCGATATGCAATGCGCTGCTTTACTCTGCCGCCGAAATGCTGGATCCCAAAGCACGCGGCTGGCAGTGAAATTGACAGCCGCCTGCAAATGCGGTATAGTGGTACAAAACAAACGGAGGATACAGCCATGAAAAAGACAAAACTGCTTGCTGCCGTTTTGCTTGCTGCCATTACGATTGGCGCGGTCATGGCGCTTTGCGTCACACAGGCCAACACGGTGGGAGTTATCGGCGGGGCTGACGGCCCGACAGCAATTTTTATCACAACAATATGGGAACCATGGCTTTTGTTGCCGCTTGCCGCCGTGGCTGCGGCCTGTGTATACTTTTACAGGAAAAAGAAGTGACACAAAGTATTCCGGTTAATTTATCTACTTACGCAAAAATCCTTGTGCAGGGCCACCACCCTTTGCTATACTAAAAGCAGCTTGTAAGAGAGGGGAACGGAACCATGCAACCGTTACAGCATCCGAATTTTCGACCTCATGTGGGGCGGCGTGGTGCTGTGCATTGTGCTGTTCAGCACCCCCATTGACACCTATGTCAGTTATGCGCTGAACCGTATTTTTGATACGGGTGTCGGCGTGATCGCGGCGTTTGCGGTAAACTACTTTTTGCCGCGGGCGCGGGTCGTGGCACTGCGCAGCAGGGTGGAAGGCTTATTCAAAGAATAATGTGATGAAAAAGGTGCTCCCTGCCGATTTCGGCAGAGAGGCCTTTTTTTGTGTCCCGCGCTTGACAGGAACGGGAAAACGTGTTACTATATACTTCAAAAATGAACTATCCAAAAATGAAAGGAAAGATGCAAATGCATGCCGGCATAGAAATCCTGCAAAAAACATCGCTTGCCTACAACGCCTTTTGCAAGCCGCTGTGCAGCGAATTGGGTTTGCCGCAGACAGCGCTGGATATCCTGCTGTTTCTGGCCAATAACCCCCGCTATAAGACAGCCCGCGATGTGGTGGAGGTGCGGCATATCAAGGCAAATCTTGTGTCGGTCAATGTGAATCGGCTGGTCGATGAAGGATATCTTGTCCGCCTGCCTGTGCAGGGCGACCGCCGTAAGACCGAGCTTGCCTGCACCGAAAAGGCGCAGACAGTCATTGCGCGCGGGCGGCAAAAGCAGGCAGATTTTCAGGCTGCATTGTTTGGCGGCATCGATGCGCAAAGCCGTGAGGCATTTTCTGAAACGCTGCGCAGCATCGAAAAAAATCTTGACGAAATCATGAAGGAGAACGGTTAAATGCAGTTTATCATTACCCTGTTGGTCACCTTTTTTGCCGGCATGGGGGCCGGCCTCGGTACAGGCTTTGCGGGTATGAGTGCGGCGGCGGTCATCAGCCCGATGCTTATCACCTTTTTGCACATGGATCCGTACATGGCGGTTGGCATTGCGCTTTCCTCCGACGTGCTGGCCAGCGCAGTTTCTGCCTACACTTACCATAAAAACAAAAACCTGGACATCAAAAACGGCTTGATCATGATGGCCAGTGTGCTGACCTTTACCGTGGTGGGCAGCTATATTGCCAGCCTGCTGCCGTCGGCAACCATGGGCAGCTTCTCGGTGTTTATGACCTTCCTGCTGGGCGTCAAGTTTATTGTGCGCCCCGTCATGACCACCAAGGAAGCCATGCAGAATGTTTCTGCCAAAAAACGCGCCGTACAGTCGGTTTTGTGCGGGATGCTTATCGGCTTTATCTGCGGCTTTGTGGGCGCGGGCGGCGGTATGATGATGCTGCTGATTCTGACCGCTGTTCTGGGCTATGAGCTGAAAACCGCCGTGGGTACCAGCGTATTTATTATGACATTTACGGCATTGACGGGCGCAGTCTCACACTTTGCCATCGGCGGAGCGCCGGATTGGCTGGTTTTTGTGCTGTGTGTCGTGTTCACGCTGCTGTGGGCGCGCATCGCCGCCGTATTTGCCAACAAGGCAGAGCCTGCCACGCTGAACCGTGCGACGGGTGTGGTACTGGTCGTGCTGGGGCTGGCTATCATGGGCTTTAACCTGATTGCCTAAGGTAACACCGCACAATTCCCGCCTTACGGCTTAAGCACCGCTTCGGCGGCTGCGGCAC
>USNZ01000002.1 GCA_900556255.1 uncultured Oscillospiraceae bacterium | reverse complement strand
GCACGATCTGGGTCACGCCGCCCGCTACCACGGTGGTATCCGAGGTCAGGCGGTTCATCCACTCGCCGGAGTGCACCGCCGCGACCGATGCATAATCGCCGGTAAGCAGGGCGGAGAAGAGCCGGTGCTTGAAGCGGTTTTCCACAGTGGCGCTGGTGTACTCACTCAAAAAACGGCCCGCAGCGCCCAGCGCGATCTGCCCCAGCAGGATGCCCACCAGCAGCGCCAGCGATGCCCAAAAACCGCCCTGCACCACGTCCACGGCCATGTTGATGATGCGCCGCAGTACAAATGCAAAGGCGATGCTGGAAACACTCAGCACCGCCTGTATTGCGACCAGAACGCCTACCAGAAGCTTGGTTTTTCCCGCCACGATGCTGAGCCATTGTAAGGTGTTTTTTTGTTTCATTGGCACAGCTTCCTTTTTATTCTTCCGGGCAGGTCACGGCACCACAGCACCGCTGCGCGCAGGTAGAACAAATCGCACCACAGATGCACATACAGCCGGTAGCGCTGATCCGTGACCGGGAGCTTTTGCCCATCCCGGATTACTGCCGTCAGCACGCCGATGATATGCCGGTCGGTAATGCCTGTCTCCCGCCGCCAGCGGTTGTCTCCGCAGAGGACGTAATCATTTTTACGCACTTTCAAAATACGGTGGAGCACATATTGTCCGCTGTCTCGGCGGTAGAGCGGCACATCGTATTTGTTCAGCCGTCCTTGCGGTTTGCGGGCGATAAGCAGCAGGTCTTTGCCCTGCCGGATCAGCGGCAGCATACTGTCGCCTACATTGCGGTAAAGCAAAAAGCCATTGTGCGCGATCTCCTCCTCAAAGGTCGATTTACGCATCCAGCGCACCAATTTTTTTCAGGTTGGCCAGCACCATATCCACATCCTCAGCCATCACAGCGCGGGGGGCATCGTATTTTTTCTCCATGGCATCCAGAATGGCTTCCTTGGTGGTTTCGGTTTTGAGCTGGTCGATGATAAAGGCGGCGGTGGCATTGCTGCGCACCATGCCGGCAAAGCCGCCGTCCGCTTCCACCATCACCTGCTCGCCGTCCATCTCCTGCGTCACAAAGGTATCTTTCAGTTTCATATCTCAAATCGTCCTTTCTTGGAACGGTGTTTTTCAAGAAAAGGCAGACCGCCAAAGCGGACTGCCCTGTCAGAAGATTACTTAGTCAGCCTCAAAACAATTGGTCTGGCAGTTCTCTTGATCAAACGGACAACCGGACGCATTGTCAAATGGGCATTTGCCGATCGGGATGCTCGATGTCGTAATAACGTCCTCGGCTTCAAACTCAATGACTTCCATCTGAGCCTTGGTATACTTTTCCATGTTTGCACACCTCCTTTCGCAGAGAATCTCTATGTGAAGCAGCTGCTACGCCACGTCACGCGAAAGAAAGTATTGCAAACAAAACGGATTCAGGACATAATTTATCTTGCTTGCTTGCTTGCTTGCTTGCTTGCTTGCTTGCTTGCTTGCTTGCTAAGCATTATCGCTGTTTGCTTCATAAAGTCAAGTCCTCGCTTCCATTTTGGAAAAAATCTATGTCAGCGCCCTTTGCAGGGCAAGGAAAATCGTGTAGGGCAGGCCGCCGAAACGGTCTGCCTGCTGCAGGAGATCAAAGACCTTGACCGGGATATCTTGGATCGTTTGTGACCTCACCAACACAGTCTCCCATGCATTCACCGCTGGTCGTGATAACATCCTCGGCTTCAAACTCGATGACTTCCATCTGAGCCTTTGCATACTTTTCCATGTTTGCACACACCTCCTTTTGCAGAAAATTTCTATGTGAAGCGGTTGCTGCACCGCGTCACGCGAAAAGTCAACAGTCCGGGTGAGGTTCTTCCTCATCGATCAGCTCTTTTTTCAGCCATGCGTTGTAGGTTTTTTGCATGGATTTTAACAGGTATTCTTTGTACTCCGCCCGCATTTCTTCAAAACATTCTTTCTGTTCAGCACACTTTTTCAGACGGATACATTCGGGGTAATAGAAGCAGGTTTTGCACGCCTCGATCGGCTCCCAGTATTCTCGAAAACTTTGGATGACAGAACGCTCTGACGCTTTTCCATCAAGGCTTCCCACAAAGTTGTCTTCGCTGTAATGTTCACACAGCCCAAGTTCCCCGTTCGGCAGGATCGTAAGGGAACCGCCGCTATCCGCCATACATTGCCGGATACGCAGTTTTTGGCGCAAATAGTACGATGCTCCGATTCCGCAATCGTCCAGTTTTTTGCGGAGCCGCTGCTGTTTTTGATAGAGCTGGCGCCGTTCTTCTTGGGCACGGATATGTGTTTTGCTGCCTGCGAACTCAAACAAGGTATGGCTGTAAACCGAAAATTTACCTTTACCTCCGAAGCGCTCGTGCAGTTCATCCGCCAGTTCCATCAGATTATCGGCGTTGTGTTCGTCCATGTTCAGCCGGATATGGACGGAAACCCCTGCATCCAGCAAACGCTGGATATTTGCCAGTACCACCTGATAGGGGCTTTTGCCATCCTTATAAATAAATGCCTTGCTGCGGTTATAAATCTCTTCCGTGCCGTCCAGCGTGATCTGCACGCTCTTCAACTTCCAATGGGAAACCGCTTGTTCTACGGTAGCGCCGTCAAACAGATACCCATTAGAGATCATCATGGATTCGTACACAATGCCCTTTTCCGTAAGGTCGGTGCAGATGATGCCAATGACATGCTTATTAAAAAGCGGCTCACCGCCAAACCAATGCAGATGAACCTTTTCGCCGCCGCAATGCGCTGCAATATATGCCGCTGCTTTGTGGGCAGTTTCTGCACTCATGGGGATGCGGGAACGCCCCATCTCATAGCAGTAAAAGCACCGGGCGTTGCAGTCCGTTGTGGTAAAAATGGTATAGCTTGTAATATGCTCCGGTTCCTTCCACATCGTGCGGCGGATAAACCGCACCTGGTCGGCGTATTTCTGGTCGTTCATCTCCTGCGGTACACGAAACCAGCCGTCCCGCAGTTCGGGCAGGTTGTCCGGCGCGGCGTATTCTTCCGGCGTGAGCAGCAGCAGCGCTCGTGTCAGGGTGTGGAACACCAGTACACCGCCCTCGACTGGCTGCGCCAGAACATAGTGCATCCAGCGCAGGCCGTGTTCCGCAGACCGAGCCTTGCCCAATATTTTGATTGTATTGCCGGACGGCGGCAAAATGGTTTGCATTGCAGTGCTCCTCCTATTGATTCATCCCGTGGTAAGCTACAAGTGCGGCCTCCGGTTCCATGTTGCAGCCCAGCCGGTACAGCGGCACGCTGCTGCCCAGCCGATCCACCAGAGCCAGCGTTTTTTGTGCCCCAATCGGGGAACATGGGCGGTAGCTCTGCTGGCAGAGCATGGGTAATGCCGCCTTTTTGTCGATGCGCTGGATTGAGTTTTCTGTGTTGCGGGTCAGGATGCAGACAGCTTTCAGCGGGCAGGAGGTGTTGGTACTGCGGTGGTGCTTGCCGTCCCACGGCGTTCCGTAAACAGTCACGCCCTGTGCGCTGATTTTCAGCAGGGGCTTGTCATCGTTGATGAACACTGCCCGTTCACCGAACCGCTTTTTCCAAAGCTGGGTGTGGGTGCTTTTGCCTGTGCCGCTTTTGGCGGTGAACAGGTAGGCTTTGCTGTCCACGCTGATGCAGGAGCCATGAAACAGCAGGGTGTCCCATTCTAAAAGCCGCTCTACGATTTTGCGGTACAGTGCCAGCGTTTCCAGATATTCATCGGAGAAGTTCCCCGGCGCGTGTCCTTCCACCGCAGCTTCCCGGTCGTTTTTTTCTCGTTCAAACGCAATATCAGCGGGAGTGACTGCGACTTCAAACGATGCGGGTGCATCGGTCAGATAATTTTTGCAAAAGGTGCGGGTCTGCTCATACAGCGCCGAAACACCAATGACCTGTCCCGCCAGTGCAATGCGAAACGACACCCTCATACACAGCACTCCCTCACTTTCCTGCATTATACTTCGCCGCCTGTTTTTTCTCCCTGGCACCATAGCAACAGCATCTCTTTCAGATGAAGCAGTTCCTGGGTATGGTCATCTTTGGGGTCATTGAGCCATACAAGCCCTTGTGCGTATCGCTCTGCCATGCTCAGCATCGTGATAGATGATGTGATAAACATTTCCTCTTCCGGGATATCCGTGCGGATGCTGCCATCAACTTTTGCCCGCTCATACATTCCATGAAACAGGAGCTGCATGGGTTTGAGTACATCCAGATGTTCCCGGAGTTGCTTATCCTCCATATTTCCGCGGCGGTTCATATAGGTTTTATATTCACCGCTGAATCGCAGTACTTCCGGACGGTTCTTGTACAAAGCAATCATCCTATCGGCGTAAAACTCAATGCCCTGATAAGCAGTAAAATGCTCAAAGTGATTGGTTCCGGGGTCTCCCAGAGCCTCCTGCCATACTTCATCCCACACCTTTGCACTGATGGCGATGAGCAATTTTTCTTTCGTCAGAAAATATTTGTACATCGTTGCAGGGCTGACATTTGCAGCGTCTGCCACTTTTTGCAGGCTGACAGTTTCGATTCCGTTCTGAGAGAACAGTCGGAATCCCGCTTCGATCAACTGATTTTTCCGTCGGTCAGCTTCACGCTTGTCACGTTCAATGTTTCTTGGCATCTCATCACTCCGGTTTTATTACACTGCTCTCATTCGTAGAGTAACGCTCTACCTGTTGGTGATTATACTCGCGGAATGCCGATTTGTCAATATAGAGCAAATATTATCCTGAACGGAAATCAGACACTTTGCAGTTTTACACGATTACAGCCCGGAAATCGGCAAGTATCTGACGATTTACTGCTATCAGCCTGCACCGGGCTTCTGCGCCTGTGTGCTGCAAGTGACGGAGCGATAAATCGAATAAAAATAATATATGTCCTTGCCCCGCGCTGCCAGTGCCTTTCTTAGATAAAGAAGCATAGACGGTATTTGTACTTTTTGTGCTAAAGCTCTGTTTTTGGAGCTTTGCGTTTATTATAAAACTCTAGCGGGGAAACTCCATCCCCGTACCTGTTGACTGGGGCGGAAAACCGCGATACAATAAAAGAAACGACCTTTTTACGGCAGCAGGCCACGAGGAAAACAAACTATGGAAGTAGAACTGCTCAAAAAATACGGCAGTGTGAGCCCCGGCAAAATAGAGAATCTGGACGGCACGACTGAAACTGTCGATTTCCGCTTTTCAACGGCGATCCGCTTTTACCACAACATGGAGGACGCCGATTTCCCACTGCACTGGCATGCCCCTGGCGAGATCATCTCCCCCATCGAGGGTACCTACACGGTTACGATTGCGGGCAAGACCGTGACGCTGCAGCCCCATGATGTGCTGATTATCGCATCGGGCGAGCTGCACAGCATTCGCGCACCCAAAACGGGGGAGCGATACATCATGAACTACAGCGTATCGTACTTTCATCAGATACAGGACATGGCCGAGTTGTTCAACACGTTCTACCCCTTCCGCCTTGTCACCCGGCAGGAGGACCCCGAACTGGCCGACCAGCTGTTTGCGGTGCTGGCGCAGATAGAGGGCGAGTATTTCAGCACGAACGTCTGCCGTGAGAGCGAGATCATGGCCTTGATGCTGCACTTTTTCTCGATCTTCGGGCGGTATGAGCACCGCCAGAACAGTGAGCAGGTGCTGGATTACCCCAAGCAGCAGGACCACATGCGCCGCTTTGCAGAGCTGTGCGCCTACATCAACAACCACTGCACCGAGCGTCTCTCGGTCGAGGATCTGGCCTCCCGCGCGGGGTTTAGTGTCTACCATTTTTCGCGCCTGTTCAAGGAAAACACGGGCATGACCTGCCACAATTATCTGGTGGCGCGCCGCATCATCTATGCCAAAGCACTGCTGGTGGACGATACGATCCCCATCACCGAGATCGCTATGCGGTCGGGCTTCAACTCGATCGCAACCTTCAACCGCCTGTTCAAGGCGCAGATAGGCTATACCCCTACCGAGTACCGCCAGATGGCCTCCCACGGATAAAAAAGCGCCGCCGCGTGAAAGTTCCACGCGGCGGCGCACTTTTTAATTATTCGTAAATTTTGCGGCCGTGGGCATCGCCGATGCCCGTTTTGCGGTAGAAGTAGGTGTTGATGACATCGCGCCACTCACAGGCGTGCTCCTTCTGGTGGGCAAAGCGTGCCTCCAGGCGGGCGTACACGGCAGGATCCAGGTAAGGCTTCAGCGTCACAACCTCGTCATAGAACCGCGCGGCGTCCTCGGCACCCTCGAAGTGGGTGTCGTAGATGTGCTGCAGGATCGTTTTGCCGCTCTTGAGCACATAGTTGTACGGCATGTGGTGGAAGAAGAGCAGCAGCTCTTCGGGGCAGGTCTCCACATTGGCGTACATTTCGGCCAGTTCGGGGGCGTACTGGTGGCAGTAATCGCTGCCCGTGGGCGAGCGGTCAATGCCAATGCCGTCGAAGGAGGCGCGGTGGTAGCAGCCCCAGCGGCTGTACTCATAACCGTCAACGTTGGGGCCGTAGTGGTAGTTGGGGTTGACCATCCAGCCCACGCCCAGGGGGGCGTTGTATTTCTCATAGGTGGGCCAGGACTGCATCAAAATGCGGTGCAGCGTCTTTTCCACAGGCTCATTGTTGCCGAAGGTCAGCCGCAGCCACTCGCCGGCAATCACGGCGGGGTCCAGCGTGGTGTCATAGCTCAAGCGGCCGAATCCGTAGAGGTTCGCAGCGGCCAGATCGTGGCCGGTCCAGTTTTCATCGTTACCGGTGTTGGTCACGGCCACCATTCCGTTGCCCGCGCCTTGGATCAGCGCACGCACATGGGCGTCGCCGTTCGGGCGGGTGTGCATGTCGAAGTCCAAAATCTGGCGGAACCAGGGCATCAAGTAGCAGACGTGGCGCTGCTGGCCCGTGTACTCCTGCGCAATTTGGAACTCCACGGCAATGTGGGTGTGCTGCAGGCCGCCAATCAGCGGGGAGACCGGTTCGCGCACCTGGAAGTCCATGGGGCCGTTCTTGATTTGCAGCGTGACGTTGTCGCGGAAGGTGCCGTCCAGCGGCATAAAATAGTCGTAGCCTGCGCGGGCGCGGTCAATCTTGGTATTGCGCCAATCCTGCTGGCAGTTGTAGACGAAACAACGCCAGACAATGTGACCGCCGCAGGGGGCCACGGCATCGGCCAGCATGTTTGCGCCGTCGGCCTGGTTGCGACCGTAGGTGAAGGGGCCGGGGCGGCCCTCGGAGTCGGCCTTTACCAGGAAACCACCCAGGCCGGGCAGGTTTGCCCAGACCTCCTGGGCCTTATCCGCCCACCACTTGGCCACGGCGGGGTCGCAGGGGTCGGCGGAGTCCATGCCGCCCAGCTCCATCGGGGCGGCAAAGTTGATGCTCAGATACAGCTTGACGCCGTAGGGGGTGAAGATTTTCAGATACTCCTGCAGGGCGCCGAAGTAGCGGTCGGTGATGAGCCAGCTGGCGGCGTCCTTGACGTTGACGTTATTGATTGTGATGCCGTTGATGCCCACGGACGCGAGCATACGGGCGTAAGCCGTCAAACGCGGTACATCGATTAGAATTTCGGAATCTTTGAAAAAGAAGGAATCGCCGGAGTAGCCGCGCTCAATGCTGCCGTCCATGTTGTCCCAGTGGTTCAGCATGCGCAGGCGGTTGGATGGTGCCTTCTCCTCATCGGCGGTGAACTGCGCCCACGCCTTGCCTGCAGTCTGCAGATTGCGCAGCAGTGCAAAAACGCCGTACAAAACGCCTACTTCGCTGCCGCCCTCGATGGTGCAATGGCCGTCGGCGGCCTTCAAGCGGTAACCCTCAGGGTCCAGGGCCATGTCCAGCGCCAGGGTGATGTCGTCGCCCTCGGTCAGCGCTGCGCCGTACAGGCCCTTGAAGCCCTCGGCCAGTTCTGCTTTGGCGCGGTCGATGGTTTCGCCCGTCAGCTCGGTATGCAGAGAAATCGCGTCGCAATGGCAGCCCCTAATCTCCGGGTATGCCAGCCAGCACTTGGTAAATGCCATGGTAAAACCTCCTATATATGTGAATAAAATTATTGTTGTTCCAGAATTTTTATCAGCCGTTCCGCAGCTTCTTTGCCGTCGCCGGGGCGGTTCGCACTGCCGAAGCTGAAACGTAAGGTCGACAGCGCATCCTCGGCCGCAGTGCCGCCCAGAGCCATCAAAACGTGGGAGGGCTCCTGCACGCCGCGGTTGTCGCACGCTGCGCCGGGGGAGACACTGACCCCGGCTACATCCAGCTGGTAGGTCAGCCGCTGGCCGCTGCGGCCGGGTAGGCCAACGCTCAGCAGGCCCGGCAGGCCGTCCGCAGGGGTGTGCAGCCGTGCTTCGGGCCGGGCAGCATGCAGCGTCTGCCAAAACTCCTCGGCCAGGGCACGCTTTTTGGCAGTGCGCTGGCGGCGCTCGGCGCAGGTGACCTTGAACGCTGCGGCCAAGCCCGCAATCAGCGCTGCGGGCTCAGTGCCGGGGCGCAGGCCGTACTGTTGACTGCCGCCGTAAATCAGCGGGCGCAGTTTGCGAGGCTCGCGCACATACAAGAAGCCGATGCCCTTCGGCCCGCCGAACTTGTGGGCCGATGCCGACAGAAAATCGATGCCGTCCAGCGGGATGGCCAGGTGTCCCGCAGCCTGCACAGCGTCAACGTGCAGCAGCACATCCGCCTCACGGCAGAGCGCTGCCAGCGCGGGGATGTTCTGTACAACGCCTACCTCGTTGTTGGCGTACTGCAAGCTGACCAGGTTGGGGTGGGCCGCCAGGGCGCGGGTCAAGCTCTCAGGTACAACGCGGCCGAACCCGTCAACCTCCAGCGTTGTCATGCGGCCGCCGTCGTCCCGGATTGACGCGCAGGCGTTCAGAACCGAGTGGTGCTCGATGGGCGTTGTGACCACATGGCCGCCCTGCGGCACCGTACCACGGATGGCCCAGGTGTTGCTCTCGCTGCCGCCGGAGGTGAAAAATATATGGTCGGGGGTGCAGCCCAGATTTTCCGCCACGGTCAGCCGTGCTTTTTCCACGGTCTGCTTGGTGTGCAGGGCGCTGCGGTAGAGTGCGGCGGGGTTCGCGTACTCTTGGTAAGCGGTATACATGGCCTCCAGCGCCAGCGGCTCAATGGGCGCGGTGGCGGCATGGTCCGCATAAATTTCGTGGTTCATAGGTAGTTGCCTCAAATAAATGTAAAGGAATCAAAGTCAAACTGCGTGCCGGGCAGGAAGAGGAACGTGACCTGCCGCGCCCCCGTGACGGGCTCAAACGTGAAGGTTTGTTCGCCCCAATCGGCCTGTGGGCCAAACTCGACCACACGGCGCTCGGTCTCACCGCCATCTGCAGCGGCAAACATCAGATGCACCGTGTTGGCGGGCAACGGGCTGCGGCCCGTAATGCGGATGCCGCAGCAGCCGGTCTCGCCAAAGTCCATGCGGTCAAACAGCAGCGAGACATTGTTGCCGATGCCCAGCACACGCGACCCGTCGCGGGTAAAGGAATCGCCATAGACGGCATCGCACGCGCCCGCAGCCAGGGTATCCCATGCGCGAGAATGACGGGTGAAGGTAAAGCCCTTGATGTGGACCTTCACGTTCAGCTCCACGGCAAACCTGCCGATGCCGCGCAGGAGCTTGTCCAGCTTGAAGGTGTCGGGCTGGTAGACGTTCCACTGCTTGGGCTTGTGGTAGACGCGCTCGCCGATCATTGTACTGCCCTCGGCGTAGGGCTCGCCGTCCCAGAAGCGGAAGGTCGTCGGTTCTCCGTCCAGCGCAAAGATTGGCAGCTCCACCGTATCTGCACCATCGGGGCCAAAGTCGATATCATCGAACAGCACCCAGCTGCGGCCCGTGCGGGAGGTGGAAACGCCGCGCTCATTGCCGTTGCCGATGTCGCCGAAGGACGCATCAAAACGGCTGGCCGAGATAAATTCATAAGGGTTCTTGTGCAGCTGACCGACGCCAGAGATGGACAACTCCAATTGGGAGATCAGCTGCGGCGCATCGTGGCCGTTGCGCACCAGGGCGCGAACCCGCAGTGTGCCATCGCCCAGGGCGGTCACCGTCAGTACGTCACCGTCTGGCTGCATGGCCGCGTTCACGGCGGGGACACCCTTGTCGTCGGTCAACTGCCACTCGATGTCGGTGAAGGTTGCTGCTGCAGGCCGGCGTGCGGCGGTGATGTGCGTTACGGGGTGCTCCTTGTCCAGCGCTGTGCGCTCGGCGGTCAGGGTCAGCTTGCGCACAGGGATTTCCTGCGTGCTGCCGCCGAAGGTCAGCGGCGGCAGACGGCGGCGGACGGGGCCTTCAAACGGGGCGGCGTTCAGCGTCAGCACTGCAGGGCGCAGGCCGGGGGCCGTGACATCCACGGTAATCGTGCCGGTGCGGCCATTGCCCGCCACAACGGCCAGCAGCATGCCGCTGAAAAGGCGGCGGCTGTCGGTCTGGTATTCGTCGGGGTCGGCGCTGTCGCCGTTGTCAAGGCCCACCAGCACACCCGCGCCATTTACGTGGACCGTCACGCGGTCGTTCGCGTTGCGCACAGGGTTGCCGTTCTTGTCGCGGGTTGTGATTGTAATAAACGCAAGCTCACGGCCATCGCCGGAAATCGTCTTGCGGTCAGCCTGCAGGCAGACCATAGCGCTGTCATCGAAGGAATCCTGCTCGTCGGTTGCCACGACCTTGCCGTTTTCATCGTAGGCTACGACCTTGACGCTGCCGGGGTGGTAGGCTGCCTGCCAGCTGGCGGTACGGCCCTTGGCGGAGTCCAGCACCTTGCGGCCAAGGCTCTCGCCGTTCACAAACAGTTCTACGCTGTGGGCGTTGGTGCAAGCGCAGAGATCAATCAGTTGCCCTTCGTTGAAGTCCCAGTAGGGGAACAGGTGTACCATTGGGTGTGTTTTGGGGTCGAGCCACGCGGCCTGCACAACGTAGTAGGCGTCCTTCGGGAAGCCTGCCGTGTCAATCGTGCCGAAATAGCTGCTGCGCGTGTGGTAAGGTGTCGGCTCGCCGATGTAATCCCACCCGGTCCAAAGGTACTGCCCCAGCGTGAACGGCCAGCGCTGCTCGCTCTGCAGGCAGACATCCCAGCTCTCCGCGCCCCAACTTGTGCGGCTGTTGCCCAGGCTTGAGCACTGCTGGTCATCATCAGACAGCAGGCTTTGCGAAAGCGGGAAGTGGTAGATGCCGCGGCTCTGCACGATGGACGACGTCTCACTGCCGTAGATGACCCAGTCGGGGTGCTTCTCGTGGTGGCTGGCGTAGAGGCGCTCGCCGTAATTATAGCCCGCGACCTTGATGATATCGGCACAGTGCTGTGTATTTTCCCACGGCATGTAGTTGGAACCGAGCGTTGGGATGCCGTTGCGCGCAGGGTCGTGCGCGGCGACCTCGGCCAGCAGCATCCGCATTGTGTCCGCGCCCTCGGAACCCGCGTGGGTGTCGTAGATCTCGTTGCCGATGCACCAGAACAGCAGGCTTGGGTGGTTGCGGTCGCGGCGGACCCAGGCAGCAACATCCTTTTCCTGCCACTCGTCAAAGAAGCGGCCGTAGTCGTAAGGGTTCTTGCCGCTGCGCCAGCAGTCGAAGCTCTCGACATCCATCAAAATGCCCATCTCGTCGGCCAGATCCATGAACTGCGGCGCGGGCGGTGTGTGACCTGTGCGGATGCTGTTAACCCCCATGGACTTGAGGATTTCAAGCTGACGCTTGGCGGCGCTGTACTCAAACGCCGAACCGAGACAGCCGAAATCGTGGTGGATGCAGACGCCCTTGATCAAAACGCGCTTGTGATTCACCAGCAGCCCGCAGTCGGGTGTGGCTTCGATGGTGCGGCAGCCAAAGCGGGTGGTTAGTGTGTCGGTAACGCCATCGGCGCCGGTTAGCTCTGCCGTAATGTGGTAGAAGCTCGGCGCGTCCAAGTCCCACAAAGCGGGGTCTTGCAGCGTGAAGGTGTGCGAGGCTTTGTAAATCGCGGTTTCCTTGCCCGTGCGCCAGCCATCGGGGGAGGGGAGAGCGGCCCATGCATCGGCAGGGATGGCGGCAGTGCCAAGAAGGCTGCCGTTGTCATCGGTCAGATGCAGCGTCAGCGTGTGGCCCGTGCTGGCGGCGGTGACGGAACCCGCCTCGGCAGTGACGGCCACGGTCCAAGCGCCGTTGTCGCCCTCTTTGGCAGCTACATACAGTCCATCGGGCATCAAGTGGAGGTCGGGAGCCTCCCACAGTTCCACATTGCGGTACAGGCCCGCACCGGAGTACCAGCGGGAGTTGGGGTGGCGCAGATTGCAGCGGACAAGAACCTCGTTCTGGCCCTCATGCAGCGCGTCGGTGATGTCGAACCAGAACGATGTGTAGCCGTACTTCCATTGGCCGACTTCGGTGCCGTTGACGAAAACGGTCGTATCCATGTAGGCCCCGCCGAACCAAAGCATGCGGCGGGTGCCGGGTACATCGGTGACAAAGAAATATTTGCGGTAGAACAGTGTGCCATCGCGGTACAGATCGTCCGCGTGGCGAATCTGCCAATCGTGGGGCAGGTCGACGGGGGTGAACTGCGCGTTCCAAGGCAGTAGCTCGGTATCCGGCGCGCAGGCGGCAAACAGCCAGTCGACGCTGAAATCGGTGCGTTTCATAAGGAACAGCTCCTTTTTAATAAGGGTAAGGGGATGTGACGGGAAGTGCCGTGCAGGTCCGACATGGCCGTGTCGGGCACACACGGTGCGCCCCGTCACCGGGGCGCGGTACTTGCGTACCATAAACAGCAAACCGGGGGCAGCCCCATGTTGTTACGTGAGGCTGCCCCCGGCAGTTGCATCACTGTCGCAGGGACAGTCAGTTTCCAAACAAATTACTTGCTTGCGTTGTAGGTGTCGTTGTACATATCAACAATGTTCTGCATGTTCTGGGCTTCGACCTCAGCAACGTAGGTATCCCAATCGTTGTTGATGTCGGCCTGATTCATGGCAAACTTGCAGGTCCAAGCGTTGACGGTATCGGTCATGGGGGTGCCCCACAGGTTCAGCATCTCCAGCTGATCCTCGTCGAAGGTAACGGTGGGATCCAGCGGGCGCAGCTTGCGGTACTGGCCCTGACGGTCGTAGAAGTCACGCAGATCCTCGGTGAAGTTGCTGGTCAGCAGCTCGGTGTTGCCGCCATACATGAAGTTGCCGCAGGCGTAGCCCAGCTCTTCACGCAGGTCGATCTGATCGTCGGAGGTCTGTCCGATGGACAGGCCTTTGCAGTAGTAACCGGGGGTCAGGCTGTAGGTGCCGTCGGTGACGGTGTAGGTCTCGCCCTCTTTGCCCCACTTGGTCAGGGTCAGGCCCTCGTCAGAGTACCACAGCCAGTCAACAAAGCGCATCATCTTGATGAACTCGTCCTCGCCCAGCTCTTTCAGAGCGTTGGAAGAGATCATGATACCGCACTCAAGGCGCTGGTTCTCGGCCTGATAGTCGGATGTGCCGATGGGAGTGAGGATGCGGTACAGCTCGTAGTTGCCCTCGCCCAGCTGCTCCTTGACCTTGGCGTCCTGGACGGCGTACTGGGCACGGTTGGTGGACATGATGACGGTCTCGCCGCGGTAGAACTTGTTCAGCGCGGTGTCGTCATCCTGGGTCCAGGTCTCGGGGTCAAGGACCTTGTTCTGGACGAGCTTCTGCAGGACAGTGTAGGCCTGCTTGTATTTGTCGGAGACAGAGCCGTCAACGAAGGAATCGCTGTCGGGGTCATAGACCAGACCGTAGTTGGTGGTGATGGCCCAGCCGGTGTTGATATCGTAGGAGGCACCCAGCAGCTTCAGCAGGTTGCCGCCCTGACCGTAACCGGAGGTCTGGCCGCACCACATATCGGACCAGATGTAGTCATTCTCGCCGCACATGCCCTGCTCGACCATGTACTTCTTGACGCCGATCAACACGTCGGCGAACTTATCCCAGGTCCAATCCTTTTCCAGCTCGGCGACATCGTAGCCGGCAGCGTCAAAGATGTCCTTGCGGACGAGGAAGGTGTAATCCTGCAGAGCGGTCTCCTTCAGGCCGGGCAGGCGGTAGTACTTGCCGTCAGCCTGCGTGATGGTGGCCAAGTCGTCCTGCATGTTGTACTCCTCGACGAAGTTGGAGTAGTTGGGCATATACTGGACATAGTCGGAGACGGGGACAACGCCGCCGCCGGTGACATACGCAGTTTCGGTGTAGATCTTGGGGATGATGTAGGGGGAAGTGCCGGAAGAAACGGCCAAGGAAACCTTATCGGTGTAGTTGGAGTTGTCAACGACGGTCAGTTCCAGATGGACGTTGGTGGCATCCTCGATGGCCTTAAAGACGCCCTCGTTGATCCACTTGTCGTTCATGGGATAGGCGGGGTTGTCGTTGAAGAACATCGTGTAGGTGACAGGCTCATCAGAGTGGAAGTGCTCGCCGTACTCATAGCCGAGGTTCGACTCGTCCGCAGCAGCGGTGTCGGTGGTAGCAGTGCTGCCATCGGTGTTGGTGGTGCTTGCAGCCGTGGAGCTGCCGGAGCCGCCGCAGGCAGCCAGAGACAGCACCATGCCGGTAGCCAGCACGAGGGATGTGAGCTTTTTCATGTTTCGTAACCTCCATTACGTTTTTTCCTGCTCCCCGGAAGGCCCTGGGAAAACAGGCGTTTTCTTTCATCCGGCGCCGGAGTCGGCGTCGGTTTTAAGACAGTGGAAAAACGGGACGCAGAGCACTAACGCGAAAACGTTAGCCCTTAACGCCGCCCAGCATCATGCCCTGCACGAAATACTTCTGGATGAAGGGGTAGATGCAAATGATGGGAGCGGACGTCAGCACCATGGCGCAGGACTTGATGTTGGAAGCGATCTGCATGGCGTCGCCTGCATCGGCACTTGTGCCGGAAGCGCTGCTGATGAGCTGGCGCAGATAGTAGGCAACGGGCCATTTCGTGGTCGTATCCAAGTAGAGGAAAGCATCAAACCAGTCGTTCCAGTACTGGACGACGTAGAACAGTGTCATGGTGGCAATGATGGGCTTGGACAGGGGGATGGCGATGCGCCAGAACACGCCCCACAAGTCCAGGCCGTCGATCTCGCCGGCTTCTTCCAGCTCACGGGGGAGAGTGAGGAAGAAGGAACGCATCAGGATGACGTAGTAGGTGGAGATCATGCCGGGCAGGATGAAGGATGCCACGGTATCGCGCAGACCCAAGGAAACCATCAAAATGTAGTTGGGGATCATGCCGCCGCTAAAGTACATCGTGAAGATGATGAACTTGTTGATGGCCTTGCCGCCGTACAGCTCCGCCTTGGAAAGGGGATAGGCCAGCAGGGCGCTGAACAGCAGAGCGCAGACCGTGCCAATGATGGAGTACACAATGGTGTTGCCGTAATAGGGGATGAACTTGCCATCGGTGATGACGTATTTATATGTGGAGATGTTGAAGTCCTTCGGGATCAGGCCGACTTGGCCTGCAACGATCGCCTGCGTAGAGGAGAAGGACTGGGCGACCAAGTACAGGAACGGGTAGAGCATCGCAACGCTGATCAGCGTCAGGATGATGGCGTTAAAGACCTTGAACACGCGGTAACTGGCGGATTCCTTGATCTTCATGGGGCCCATAGTAGTTGCTTTTGCCATTATTTTATCCTCCTAATTACCACAAACCGCTGCCGGTCAGCCAAGAGGAGACCTTGTTGGCAACCGTGAGCAGGACCAGGTTGATGACACCTTGGAACAGGCCGACGGCCGTTGCGTAGCTGTAGTTGCCGGAGCCAAGGCCCATGCGGTAGACGTAGGTGGCGATGATGTCGGCCGTCTCATAGGTCGTGGGGGTGTACAGCAGGAAGACCTTCTCGAAAGCGGCGGAACCGCACAGGCTGCCGATGTTCAGAACCAACAGGGTGGAGATGGTGGGCAGGATGGCGGGGATGGTAACGTGCAGGCACTGCTGGAAGCGGTTTGCGCCGTCCAGCTCAGCAGCCTCGTACAGTTCGGTGTTGATGCCGGACATGGCAGCCAAGTAAAGGATGGTGCCCCAGCCGAGGCCCTGCCATACGCCCGTGGTAACAAAGATCGTCGTGAACCACTCGGGCAGGGAGATGAAGGTGATGGCCTCGCCGCCCAGCTTGGTGATGAGGTTGTTGATGGGACCGCTGGTGGACAGAATCTCGCGGACCATGCCCGCAACGATGACCATCGAGATGAAGTGGGGCAGGTAGGAGATCGTCTGCACAATCTTCTTGAAGTGAACATTCTTGACCTCGTTCAGCAACAGGGCGAAGATCAGCGTCAGCGGGAAGCTGATGATCAGATACTTGAAGTTCAACAGCAGTGTGTTCTTGAACGCACGCCAGAAGTTCTGATCCTTCATGAACTGGTTGAAGTACTTCAGGCCGCTCCATTCATCGCCGAAGATGCTGCTGCCGGCGCGGTAGCGGCGGAACGCAATGATGTTGCCGAACATCGGGATGTAGCGGAACACGATGTAGTACACAATGGGAATGAACATCATTGCGTACCATTGCCAGTACTTTTTAATGTGCTTCATCACGGCACCCTGCTTCTTGACAGTGGCCACAGAAGCGTCTTTTTGTGCGGTCTTGGGCATGGTTCTGTCTCTCCTTCCTAAATATCAATCACAGGTCAAGGGCCTGCGTTGCGGACTGGGTGACAGTCAGCTTTGCGGGGGCCTGACCCATCAGCGCTACGCTGCGGGCATCAGGCTGGGAAGCACCGACGTAAACGCTGTAGCTGCCTGCCTCAACGATCGGCGTGCCTTCCTCATTGCAGAGGGCGAAGGCGGCCAGCGGCAGGTGAATTTTGACCTGCTTCGTCTCACCGGGCTGCAGCTCGACCTTAGCAAGGCCCTTCAGCTGGGCGTTCGGGGTGTTCTCGCGCTCGGCCTTGACGTAAACCTCCACGCTCTCGCGGCCCGCAACGGAACCCTCGTTCGTGACGTCCACCGTCACATCGAGGCCGTCGGAGCCCGCCTCATTCGCGCTGACAGCAGCGTTCTTGAAGCCGAACTTCGTGTAGGACAGGCCGTAGCCGAAGGGGTAAAGGGCTTCCTTCTCCATGTAGCGGTAGGTGCGGCCCTTCATGGCGTAGTCGGTAAACTCCGGCAGGTCACGGTCGCTGTGGTAGAAGGTGACAGGCAGTTTGCCCTGCGGGTTCGTCTCACCGAACAGAGCGCGGGCCACAGCCTCGCCGCCACGGGCACCGGGATACCAGGCTTCGAGAATGGCGCTTGCGTGCTCATCTGCATAGTTGACAGCCAATGCACTGCCGCCCAGCAGAACCAGAACAACAGGCTTGCCGCTCTCAACGCAGGCTTTCAGGACTTCCTCCTGATGGCCGGGGAGCTTCAGGTTCGGCTTGTCGCCGCTGGCGAACTGGTTGCCCTGGTCGCCCTCCTCACCCTCAAGGCCGGCATCCAGACCGAGGACTGCGATAACGACATCGCTCTCCTCGCAGACGCCCTTGACCTCGCTCATCAGCTCGTTGGACTCGGCCAAGCCGTGGATGTTGTCGGCGTAGAGGTGGCAGCCCTGCGAGTAGCGGACTTTCACATCGTCGCCGAGGTAATCTTCAATGCCCTCCAGCACGGTGGTGTAGCGGGAGGCAGTGCCCTCATAGTTGCCCAGCAGCGCCTTGCGACTGTCGGCATTGGGGCCGATGACGCCGACGGTGTGCAGCTTGGACTTGTCCAGCGGCAGCGTGCCGTCGTTCTTCAGCAGCGTCATGATGCTGTCGGCGACTTTCAGGTTCAGGGCCTTCATCTCGGCGCTGTCGACAACGTCGTAGCCAACCTTATTATAAGGAACCTGATCCTCGGCGTCAAACATACCCAGACGCATGCGGGTCACATACAGGCGGGTCAGGCTCTCGTCGATCTTCTCTTCGGAAAGCTTGCCCTCGGCGACGGCCTGCTCAAGGTAAACGTAAAGGTCGCCGCAGTTCAGGTCGCAGCCGTTGTTGACGGCCAGTGCGACGGACTCCACAGGGCCGTCCGTGACCATGTGGCCGGTATGGAAGTCCTTGATGGCCCAGCAGTCGGAGGTAACGTGGCCGTCAAAATGCCACTTGTCACGCAGGATATCCTTTAGCAGGGTCTTGCTGCCGCAGCAGGGCTCGCCATTTGTGCGGTTGTACGCACCCATGACGGCCTCGACACCGGCTTCCTTGACCAGTGCGCGGAAGGCGGGCAGGTAGGTCTCCCACAGGTCCTGCTTGGAGACGATGGCGTTAAAGTGGTGGCGGTCGCTTTCGGGGCCAGAGTGTACGGCGAAATGCTTGGCGCAGGCGGCGGCCTGCAGGTAATCGGGATCATCGCCCTGCATACCCTCAACAAAGCGGACGCCGAGGCGGCTCGTCAGGAACGGATCCTCGCCGTAAGTTTCGTGGCCACGGCCCCAGCGGGGATCGCGGAAGATGTTGATGTTGGGGGCCCAGACGGTCAGACCCTTGAAAATGTCGCGGTCGCCGTGGGCGCGGCACATATTGTACTTGCCGCGAGCCTCAACGCCGATGGCGTTGCCGACCTGCTCCATCATGTCCTCGTCAAAGGCGGCGGCCATGCCGATGGCCTGGGGGAAGACGGTAGCAGTGCCCGCGCGGCCGACACCGTGGATGCCCTCGCTCCACCAGTTGTAAGCGGGGATGCCCAGACGCTCGATCGCGGGAGCCCAGCTCAGCATCTGGCTGACCTTCTCGTGCAGGGTCATCTGCGCAACGAGGTCGGCCGCACGCTTGCGGTACTCAGCCTCTTTAGCGGGATTCTTGGTTCTCTTCATAATGCTTTCTCCTGTTCTTCCGTGTCCTTTACAGAACGCCGAAACCTAAAATGGTGAATACTTTGTCCGTGCCCGGCTCCTGCATCTTGATTTCGATGTGGTGCCGCTGCGCGGTTTCTTCCTTTAAGATAATGGCCGCATGGCAGTGGGTCCAACCGGCCTGCCGCGGGTCGTAGGCCGCGACCTCTTTGCCGTCTACCGTGACGACTGCCGCGCCAAACTCCTTGCTGCCCGAATCCTTAAAAACGAGCTGGATGCTGCGGCAGGTGATGTCCATCGTGAACGGCTTGTCGCCCGCGCCCTTCTTCCAGTTGTGGGGGAACTCGGGGGTGTTGACATCCTCGAAGTCGAAGGGCACGCTCTGTAAGTCGGTGTCCGTCTCGGTGAAGCAGCCGGGGTCGATGGCCGCGTCAAAGGGGTTCACACTGCGGTCCAGCAGCTTCGTCTCGGCAAAGTCGAAACCGTAGTAGGGGGCGAGCTCTTTCGGGGCAGGCCCTTCCTGCTGCTTGTCCAGCCGGTCCAGCATATACATGAGGCAGTCCCGCATGATGCGGTGCCCGCTGTTGGAGGGATGGAACACATCGTAGAAGTACTGGCGGCGGGTGATGACGCTGCGCTCACCGATACCAACGCGGAACTGCGGGCTGACGGCGTCCAGCACATTGACCATCGGCAGCTCATGCCGCCAACCGATGGGAGCCAAGCGATCCTTCAGGTTCCAGTCGTTGGCAAAAACGCTGAACAGCATCACAACGGCGGGCTCATTGGGGGCTGACCAGATCTTTTGGATCAGGCTCTCGTGCATCAGGCCCTTCGTCTCGTCTGCCTCGTCGTTGACGGCGAACTCGACGATGATCAGATCGGGCTGCACCGCACCGTCGCGGGTGATGTCGCGGTCATAGCGGATAATGCCGAGCTGGCAGGGCGTGCCGCCGACGCCCGCTTTGATGTAGCGGACATGTGCGCCGTGGTCGGGTGTGTACCTTTCGCAGATGGCCTCATAGGTCTTGCGCGCGTAGCACATTTCCTGCGAGGGAACCGCACCCGCGCCCTGTGTGATGGAGCCGCCCAGGAAGGCGATCGTCGTGGGCTTGCCATCGCGGAGCTGCTGCAACACACGCTTGATACGAATGTTGTTGCCGGTGCTCAGGCAGCTGCGGGCGATCATCTCGCTGTAGGCGGGCGTATCGAAAGCCACGGGCGGGTCGGGGTCAACCTCGGGGACTGTGTAGCCGTCGTTCAAGTAGAGCTTGACGGTGGCCGTGGCGATGTCCTTCGGTTTGACGAGCTCGAACAGAAACTCCTGCGGCGTCTCGTCGCTGTCGGACCACTGCTGCTCATCCATGACCATGATGTGCTCGGTGCCATCGGTGGTAATCTTCATGCTGTTGCGGCTGCCGCTGCTGCCCAGTTCCCCGGAGAAGCCGAGGGTAAAGGTCACGACCTTGTCGGGCAGGTCGCCGACGATACTGACGCCGACGCTGTGCACGAGCTTGCGGAAGCCCTTGGCCGTGCGGAGCATTTCCAGAATGTTCTCATCGTCAATGCCGCCGACCATCTTGGCGAAAGTTACAAGGCGGTCACCATTGATATAAACGGGGTGGCGGCCTACGCCGTCATTGCTCGGCAGGCCGCCGACCGGCTTGTCCAGCAGCACATAAAATCCCGGGCGTTTGGCCGTTGGGTCCTTGGGTGCGATCTTGTCCAACACCGTTTGCTTCACTCTTTTCTGAATTGTCTGTGTCTTATGTTTGGTGAGCTCATCACAGGCCAAACATATCATTTGCCGTTATTATACCGCATTCCGAAAATGCATGCTTCTCATTTTTTGCTATATATCTTATCAATATCTGCTGTTTTTGCAGGCTTGTTGATTGTTTTTTGTGCAATGTGCTAGAAAGAAAAACACAGTTTTTGTGCGATTCGAGAAGCGGATTGTAACTTTCGTGTCATCATTATGGATAAATGGTGCATAATGTGCCGCGAATTTTTCCTACCTGCTGCGCTTGTTCGGCATCGCCAAAATTTGCACAGCCTGAAAAATAGCACAAAATAAGCATTGCAAAAGCCGAAAGTCCCGAAAACGACGGGGCTTTTCTTGCAAAATGCGTCATTTTTGCGCTAAATTCCACGGTTACACTGCGTTATAAGTAGAATGCAGGGGGGCTGTATTTATGTTGCCCTGTTGAAAATCGAGCCCGGTACCCCCTTGATTTTGCCGCTGCAACCTGCTATATTGAGCCAAAACCGAACAACGAAAGGGGCCGATTTATGGCAGCAGTTACCCTGCCCACACACTATCGCAACGTTTTTGCGGAGCTGGGCTATGCGCAGGCGGAGATCGACGCACGCATTGAAAATACGTTTCATACCATTTTTTATGGGGACGAGGCCCACCGCTTCTACCACCCCACCGGGCCGGGTCTTGCCTACATCGAGGACACGGGCAACCACGACGTCCGTACCGAGGGCATGAGCTACGGCATGATGCTCTGCGTACAGACTGATCACAAGGCCGAATTTGACGCACTATGGAGTTGGGTCATGCACTATATGTACATGCAGGACGGCCCCAACGCCGAGGTTTGCGTGCGCCGTTTCTGGAACACGCCCCTGCGGGATGGCCCACGCCGCTATTACGACAACTGCCTGTACTTCTTTGCCCTGCTGGCCCTCAGCGGCCGATACCGCATTTGGCCGCTGTAAGGCGTTCTGATATAGTAAAAAAGGAGAATCCTATGATGATGCAATTTGTCTGCACGGCCCGGTCGGCGGACGATGAGGACTACCGCCCGCTGGCTGAAACGCCGCTGACGCTGGACTTTGCCTATGACCACGGCGTTTCGACTTTGGCCGATCCGGCGGTCTGGCAGGTGACGCTGACCAACAACGCCGCCGCCCCATGGCGCGGCGTTGTTAAGCTGGAACTCTGCGTTGCTTACGATGCACCGCGTTTTTTCTTGCCCGGATTCCTCTACGGCCGCAATCGCGGCGAGGCCCCGATCCGCGTTGACAACCGCTACCCAAGGCTGCGGGCAGGTACACCGGAGTTTCCTGCATCGCCTTGGTGGATGGTCCGCGCTGATCGCCTCAGCCACCCCGCAGCCTTCCTGCTGGACGGCGGACGGTGGTATGGGCTCTCGGCTGCGCCATATTTCGTGCGCCAAAACGGCGTGCTGCAACCCTGGCAGCCCGGCAGGGCGGGAACGTTCGCACAGTTTGCAGGCTTTACCTGCTCACTGAACACGGGCAGTGTCGGCTACACGCTGGGGTACGAAAACGCGCCCTGGCTGTTTGTGCAGTCCCACAACATCAAGCCCCGCGCCCCGATGGGTGAAAACTGCTTGACGCTGGCGGCGGGGGAGAGCGTTGCCTTCCCGCTGTACCTCTATGATTTTGTCGCAGTGGATGGCGAGCGCACGCTGTACGCGGCGCTGGAGGCCGTCTATGGGCTGTGGCACACGCCGCCGCGCCCCGGCACGACCCCCTCCCACGCGGCAGAGCTGCTGGCCGGGGCCGTTACCCGCGACGCTTGGCTGCCCGACGATAAAAACTATGTCGGCATCACCAAAGAGCGCTCGGACGGCAGCTATGAGCAGAACAAGATCTTCTCCATCAGCTGGACCAACGGCCTGTCCGCCGCCGTGCCCTGCCTGCAGGCGGCGCACCGCCTGGGGGATAAGACGATCCGCGCTGCGGCCCTTGCCTGCATCGACAATATTGTGCAGAACTCTTTGGACCCGCGCTGCGGCCTGCCCAACGAGACCTGGGACGCCGAAAACGGCTGGAGCTGTCGGGGCTGGTGGTTCGACGGCATGTACACGGGCGGGCATTCCGGCTATCTGGTCGGACAGACGCTTTATTATATCCTAAAAGCCTATCGGCTCGAAGCTGCCCGCGGCATCGACCACCCCGACTGGCTCGCCTTTGTGCAGGGCGTGGTGCCACGGCTGGCGGCGGCACGCAACGGCGACGGCGAGTACCCGTTTACCCTGTCGGAGCAAACGGGCGCAGGGTTGGAATACGATTCCCTGGGCAGCGCCTGGTGCTTGGCCGCTGAGGCTGCGCTGATGCAGCTGACGGGCGACACCGCCGACCTGCCCGCCATGGAGCGCAGCGAGGTACACTACTATGACGCCTTTATCCGTCGTGCTGAGTGTTACGGCGGCCCGCCGGATACCAGCAAAGCCGTGGACAGCGAGGGTGTGCTGGCCTACATCCGCGTCGCGCGGCTGCTGCACGAGTTGACGGGCAAGGCCGTCTATCTCGACCACCTGCGGGACGCACTGTGCTATGAGTACAGCTTTAAATTCTGCTACAATGTGCCCGTACAGGTCCCGCCGCTGTCCCGCCTCGGCTGGTCGAGCTGCGGCGGCAGCATCACTTCGGTGGCCAACCCGCACATTCACCCCATGTCCTGCACAGTTGCCGACGAGATGTTCTACTATCTGCGCCGCCGCCCCGATGCCTATATTGAATCCCGTTTAAAGGATACGGTGGGCTGGTCGCTGCAGACCTTCAACACCTTTGACCGCGAGTACGACTACGGCCGCGCGGGCTGGATGTCCGAGCGGTTCTGCCACTGCGAGGGCCTGCTGGTGCAGACCTACCCCGACGGCAGTCTTGCCAGCACATGGTTTGCGCTGATGCCCTGGGCTTGCGGCAGCGTGTTGGAAGGCGTGTGCGGCACGTGGTGGAACTATAAAGGCAATACCGCATAATTCTAAGTGCCGATACGGCGAGCGAGGTGCGGCAGA
>USNZ01000001.1 GCA_900556255.1 uncultured Oscillospiraceae bacterium | reverse complement strand
GAGCTGCAAGCTGCCGCGCAGAATGCCCTTGTCCACGCTGTTGGCCGCGCCGTTTTGGGCGTTATCCACCGTAAGGTTGGTGGCGTTGTCATTGTAGCCGACCACGCCGCCCACATAGGCATCGGCGGTGACGTTGACGGTGTTGCTGCTGCCGTTCAGCGTAACAGCGGCGGTTCCCGTTTCTGCGCCCGTGCCCGACGTTACCGTTGCGATATCCTTGTCCACCGTGACCGTAGGCAGCAGGGACAGCGCGCGGGCACAGACGTTTTGCCCGCCGGGCTGGGCCGCGATGACGCGGTTATAGCCGATGATGCCCCCCGCCAGCGCCTTGGCTTGCAGGCTATTGCCGCCGCCATCGGTGCAAAGACCCGATACCGTCAGGTCGGCGGCGGGCAGATTGGCGCCCACCACGCCGCCCACACAGTATTGGCCGGAAATCAGCTCCGCCTTGACGGTTACGGCAGGCAGGTTGTCGGCACAGTTCATGCCCGCCAGGCCGCCTGCGGCATTGCCCGCCGCGACAATGCGGCCGCCCACGGTAAGGGCCGCGCCGTTTTGCAGCGCAAGTTCGGCGCCGCTGTCATTAAAGCCGACCACGCCGCCCACAAGGCTGCCGCCGTCCAGCAGTACGCTGACTGCGGCGGACTGTGTCCACATGATTTTTCCCATATTACAGCCCGCAACGCCGCCCACAAGGTCGGCATAGCAGCCGTTGGCCATGGCGTCCAGCAAAGCCACGCGGCTTGCGTTGGTGGCCGTGTTGGTGGAAACCGCTGCCGTGCAGTCGGTCAGTGTACCGGCGTTCAGGCCGACAATGCCGCCCACATAGGCCGCCCCCTTGCCAAAGGCGGCGGTCATACCGGTGTTGGTCATGTTGCTGATTTGGCTGTCTTGGCTGTTGACCGACGCCACGCCGCCCACATAGCGGTGACCGAACACATGGCTGTTGTTGGTGCTGCCGTCGTCCCACACGGTCCCGCGCGAAAGCCCGCCCACCAGGCCGCCTACAAAGGTGTTGCCCAGCACATAGCCGCTGCGGGTTCGGCAGCCGACAAGTTTTACATGGCCGCCAAAGCCCACCAGACCGCCGACAAAGTCGCCCTGCAAGGGGGAGTTTGCGTTCAGGCTGCCGTCCTCGTTATAGCCTTGCAGGATCAGCGCCTTGATGTCGGATTCGCTCAGGCCGCTGCGCGCGCCGGAGGAACTGTTTTGCAGCGCGGCGTTTTGCATCATGCCGGCCACGCCGCCGAAGAACTGCCCCAGCACACGGCTTTGGCCTTGGGTATAGCCCTGATAGCCCGCCAGCGCATTGACGCTGCCGGTATTGTTGAGGTTGTTCAGGGTGGTGACATCGGCGCTTTTGCCGCTGATGTTGCCCGCAATGCCGCCCGTGCAGACGTTGCCGTACACATCGGCCGCGTTGTAGAGTGTGCTTACCGTGCAGTTTTGCTGCAAAGAAAGTACACCGAACACACCGCCCACGCCGATGGCGCGGTCGATGCCTGTTTCGCTTGCCGTGGGCAGCACCTGCATATGGCGGTTGTTCTCGGCCTGTTCGGGGTCGGTGTTTGCGGCAGCCTTGGTGCCGTTGTCCACCCACAGACCCGCCACGGTGACGCTGCTGTCTGCCGTAAGCTCTTGCAGTATTGCATTTTCGGCGGGGGCGGCACTGCCGATCAGCCCGCCGACACCGAGAGGTTCTTTTTCGATGCTGCCGTCCGTGTCTTTTTCGCGGGTGTAGACAACCGTCTCGTCGTTAAAGGTCAGCGATGCCGCCACGCGCGCGGTCGCCGTGCGGTTTTTGCTGCGCTTGACGGTGCAGTTTTCCACAGTGCCCGTGGACACGCCGCACAAAGCGCCCACCGCGCGGACATTGGCGCGGTAGTCTGGGTCTTTGTCATCCAGCAGGGCAAGGTTCAGCCCGCCCGCCGCGACGGTGTCTGCGTTGGCCGTGCGTTCGGCTGTCACGTTGACCAGCACATCGGGGTCGGCCAGCGTCAGGTTTTTGATGGTGCCGCTATTTTCGCCCACCAGGCCGATGTAGCGGCAGCCGTTCTCCGCCGCGGCCACCGAGGCCCCGCGCAGCTGCAGGCCTGTGATGGTGTGGGTTTCGCCGTCCAGCGTGACGTTCTCTTTCAGTTCCAACAGACTGGGCCACGCCACGGGGCTGTCTGCCGAAGGGGTCTTGGCGACGGCCTTGGGGCCGTCCACGCAGTACACCACCGGCGCACCGCTGAGCCAGTCAAGGTCCTTGGCCAGCTCGGCGGTCAATTTTTCCTCGCCCGTGTACCAGCGCAGGTTATACAGATGGCGGAAATATTGCAGCATTGCCGTATTGCCGCTGAGCTTGCCGAAGTGAGAGTTCTCGGTGTTGCTCTGCTCGGTCTCACTGTCAGAGTACGGGGTGACGCTGTCGGCGCGGGGGGAGGCCGTCACCTTGGCGCAGATGTCCGTGGCGTTCGGGATAAAACGGGTGATGCTGAACAGCTCGCTCTTGGCGATCTCTGCGTTGTCCGTGGTGGCCTGCAGGATGGCGGCGTCGTTCATGGCGTCCAGCGTCAGGATAAAGTTGCTGTTGGCGTAACTGAGTGGGAAGGCATAGTTGACGGTTTCTTTTTCCGTGCCGTCCGTGTTATAAAACGTCACCGGCAGGGTGGCCTGGGTGCCCGCGGGCTTGGTGACAACCACCGAGAACAGCTTTTCATCGGTGCCGTCCTTGTAAATTTCAACGGTGTATTGTGTATCGGTTTCGTAGCTTTTGGAGTTGCCGCCCCAGCTCAGGGTCAGCGTTTCGCTGTTGGTCAGGTGCAGGTTGCGCACACGCAGCTTGGTCTGCTGCAAGTTGACCACGTTGACCGTATCCTCGGCGCAGTAGTAGCCCACCAGTGTTTCGCTGCGGCGGTGTGTGTAGCTGCGGTCATCCAGCGGGGTGCAGGCGGTGTCGCCCGCGTTGTCGGCAAAGCGCAGCGCCTCGGCCTTGGAATCATAAAAGGCAGAGAACACCTGCCCCGTGCTGCCGTCGATCTCAATGCAGAAGGAGGCATCGGTAAAGGATTCGTCACTGACGTAATCTTGTATGTATTTCAGCAGGGTCGCCTCGGCGCTGCCCGCGGCGGGCGCGGTGCCCTTGTCAAAGTAAAGCGCGTAGATGCGGGTGTTCAGGGCGGCGGTTTGTTCGGCGGTCATATCCTCGTTCAGGGCCTGTGTGATATGCCCGTTGCGGCCCGTCGCACCGACCTGCTCGGCAAAAAGTTCCTTTTCCCCCGCCATTTCCAGCTGCGTCACGGCCAGCTGGGCGGTCTGGAACATGGCGCGGGCGTTGGATTCATTTTTTTGGAACCGCGCCAGGCGGACATAGCCGACCAGGCCGCCCCCCACAAGGGCAGCCAGAATGGCGGATATAGCCAGTACCACCATAAGCTCTACCAGCGTAAAGCCGCGGCGGTTTCGTGTGTTCTTGTAACAATATTTCAAGATGCGTTCTCCCCGAATTTCCCGATTTTCGGCAGTTTTCTGCAGTTTTCGTTATATACAGCGTTATTATAATATAAGTAGCGATAGAGTTCAAGCACGGTCACACGCAATTTGTGAACTTTCTGTGAACTTTTGCGGAATTTGCCGTTTTCTGTTATTTTTTTACCACCATCCCTTGAAAAACGCCGCGGGTGTCGGTATACTCTATATTGTGTAATTTTGTGAAAACAAGGGGGAATTTTGAGCCATGCTGCGCGAACATCTCGGTGCCGCCGTGCGCGGGACCCGGCGCAAAGCCACCCACATTCCCCTGTCGGATTGGCTGGTCGCCGTCCTGTTGACCCTGCTGCTTTTGGGCTGCCTTGTCAGCGGTGCCAAAGAGCTGCATCTGCAGTCCCAAAGCCGTGAGGCTCTGGCCCAGGTAAAATCCGCCCGCCTGGCGGCGCGCGTCGTGTCGGCCCGGTGCTATGCGGCGGGGCTGCCCTTTGCCGATTTCACCGCCGATGACGGCCTTTGCGACGGCCTGCAGGAGGAAATCTGCGAATTGGGCGGCCTGCAGGGCACGGTCCGGCTGATCCGCACCGACGCGAACGGCTACGATATCGGCTGCCTTGTCTACCAAAAGGGCGACCTGCTGGCCGTCTATGACGCCGAGGACGGCTTTGCCGTTTACCGTGCCGCACAGCGGCTGTATTACCCCCTGCGGGAGGATACCCATGCTGCTGTTTCTTGAGGCCCTTTTGTGGGGCATACGCTTTATGCTGGGCGCGGCCCTGTTCAGCTTTATGAACGTCGTGGCGTGGCGGCTACCGCAGGGCAAAAACCCGCTGACGGGGCGCAGCTTTTGCCCTGCCTGCGGCGCGGAGCTGCAGGCGCGGGACCTTGTGCCGGTGTTCAGCTGGCTGGTTTTGCGCGGGCGCTGCCGCCGATGCGGGGCCAAAATTGCCGTGCGCTACCTGCTGGCCGAACTTTTGGGCGGTGCGCTGGCCGTGGGCTGCACGCTGCGTTTCGGCGCGGGGCTTACCCTGCGCGAGGGGCTTTTCGGCATGAGCTGGCTTGCCTTGACGGCGCTGCTTGCCTGCGGGCTGCTGTTTGCGCTGGCGCTGATCGACGCCAAAACGCAGCTTTTGCCCGACTCCTTAAACCTTTTGCTGGCCCTGTGCGGGCTGGCGGGGCTGCTGCTGCGCCCCGCCATGTGGGCATCGGCGCTTACGGGCGCAGTCTGCGTCAGTGTGCCGATGCTGCTGCTCTGCCTTTTGATACCCGGTGCCTTCGGCGGCGGGGATATCAAGCTGATGGCCGCTGCCGGGCTGCTGCTGGGCTGGCGCCACACGCTACTGGCCGCCTTTTTGGCGGTGCTGGGCGGCGGCGGATACGGCGCGTATCTGCTGGCCAAAAAGCTGGCGGACCGCAAGGACCACTTTGCTTTCGGCCCGTTTTTGTGCACGGGCATTGTCATAGCGCTGCTGGTGGGCGACCCCATTTTGCAGTGGTATTTCCGATTTTTTTGACTGACCTGTAAAGAGGTGTTTCGATGCCACGTTACCGCTATACCGCCACCAACGCCGCCGGGCGTACCGTGCGCGGCACAGCCGAGGCCCCCACGATGGAGGCCCTGTATATTCAGCTGCGTGATACCAAGGACGAATATATGACCGCCGCCAGGGAGGACACCGACGGGGCGGTTGCCTTCCGCGCGATGAAAACCGCCCGGCTGGCGGATTTTTGCCGCAATCTGGGCACCCTGCTGGCCGCCGGTGTGCCGCTGGTGCGGGCGTTCCGCATCATGGCGGACGAACGCGGCCTGGATATCCGCACCAAGGCCCTGTACGAGGCCGTGCTGAGCGACCTCAAGCGCGGTGTGCCGCTGTCCGACGCGATGAGCCACTGCGCCCCCGCCTTTCCCGAGCTGCTGCTGGCCATGACCCGCAGTGCCGAGACGACCGGCAGCATTGACGAGAGCTTCTTGCGCATGGGCAGCTACTACGACCGCGAGCACCGCATGAACCAGCAGGTGGGCAACAGCATGATGTACCCGCTGATCCTGGCCGTGCTGACCGCGGGCGTGCTGGTGGTGCTGATGACCTTTGTGATACCGCAGTTCAAAGATATGTTCGACCAGATGGAGTCGCTGCCGTTTTTGACCGAACTGCTGTTTTCCGTCAGCGACCTTGTCGCCGCCCACTGGCTGAGCATGGCACTGTGCATTTTTGTGCTGGTGATGGGGCTTCGCGTACTGATGACGCTGCCCGCCGTGCGCCTGCAGTGGGATTGGCTGAGCCTGCATGCACCCATTGTGGGCAAGCTGAACCGCAAGATCTGCACCGCCCGCTTTGCGCGCACACTGTCCAACCTGTATTCCGGCGGTGTGCCCATCATCGCCACGCTGATCGCAGCCCGCGACGCCGTGGACAACACCTGGATCGCAAGCCAGTTTGACACCGTTCTGCGCAATGTCCGCGCCGGCCACAGTCTTTCGGAAACGCTGGGCGCCGTGGACGGCTTTGAAAAAAAGATGTCCGCCTCCATCGCCGTGGGCGAGGAGACCGGCAAGCTGGACAGCCTGCTGGCTACCATCAGCGAGACGCTGGACTATGAGGCCGAAAGCGCCACCAAGCGCCTTGTCACGCTGCTGGAGCCGCTGATGATCGTTATCATGGCGGTCATCGTGGGCTGTGTGGTGGTGGCCGTTATCATGCCCATCTACCTGTCCTACGGCACCATCGGCGGGTCCGCCAACGCGATTTGATTGAACTGATTTCGGAGGGTATTATGCCGACACTGACTTCTTTGTACCTATGCAACCGCACAGTGTATGCGGCCGTGGGCAGCCCCACTGCCAACGGGGCCAAGATCACGGCGGTCTGCCGCGATGAACTGCCCGAGGGGTGCCTTATCAACGGCGTTATCACCAACGAAAACGACCTGGCCGCCGCCCTGCGGGCCTTTTTTGCCAAAAACGAACTGCCCGCCCAGCGTGTGGCGCTGTGCGTCGGCGGCAGCCAGTTTCAGCACAAGCTGCTGACCCTGCCCACCATGAGCGAGAAAAAGCTCTACGCCGTTTTGGCGCGGGAGCTTTCCACCGCCGGTGTCGAGGCCGATGCCCCGCTGGACGACTATCTGCTGCTGCACCGCGATGCCAAAACCAAGACCGACACGATGCTGGCCTGCCGGGTCGAGAGTGCCCTGGTGGAAAGCTACGCCGCCCTGGCCAAGGACGCCGGCCTTACCCTGAGCAGCCTGGACTACACCCTTTCCGGCCAGCTGAAGCTGACCGCCGCCACCCCCGCGCTGGCCGGGGCCACCTTTGTGGTGCTGCATTTTGACGGCGACACCCTGCTGGCCACCCTGTACGAGCAGGGCGTGTTTACCTACGCCTCCCGCAGCCGCCTGTTCTATGCGCGCGGCACGGCGGAATCCGGCAATGAGATCACCCAAAAGCTGTCCGGTCTGGTACAGTTCCACATTGCCAACAAGGGCGCAGAGCCGATCGCCACCGCCTACTTCGGCGGCTGCACACAGGACGATCTGGACGTCTGCCGCCCCGGCTGCCTGAGCCTGGGCCTTGCGGCCGAGGTTTTCCCCGATTCACCCAACCTGCACCTGCCCGAGGGGGTGCACCTGGCCGACACCATGTTTGCCGCGGGAAATCTGATCGCACGTTAAAGGGATGATACGATGAAACGCAAACAGATCAACTTTTACCGGCGCTGGCAGCAGACTGCCAAGGCGCAGCGCACCGCCGGGCAGAAAAAGACGCTGCTTACGCTGATGCCCGCCGTGGCATTGGTGGTGGTAAGCATGACGGCGTGGGGGGTCATCGCCGTGCGCACCTCCCTGCTGCGCAGCCGCTATGACGACATTACCGACTGGTGCACGGAAAACGGCACCGCCTACACGGCCGCCCTGACCGACGCCGGCCTGGCCGACATCTACAACGGCCTGACCGCCTACACGCAGGATCTGGACGACGTGCTGGCCGGTTACCCCGACGTGACCAACGCCCTGCTGACCCGCATCGAAAACGCCGGCAACAGCAGCATCACCATCAATTTCAACGCCTACAATGCTTCCGACGGCACCCTGCTGTTTGACGCCAAATCCAGCGAGGTCATCGACATCCCCACCTACATACGCTCGCTGCAAAACTGCGGCGTGTTTTCCACCGTTACCTACACGGGCTATTCCTACCAGAACGGCCTGTACACCATCAACCTGCGCTGCGTGCTGGCAGCGCCCGACTAAGGGGGGGCCGCATATGGAATTTACCGTAAGCGCCAAGGATAAAAAACTGCTGTACGTTGTTTTTGTCTTTGCCTTTGCCATATTGTATCTGCGTTTTCTCTTTGTGCCGGGCATGTCCGCGCTGAAAAGCGCCAGGGCGGATCTGGCCGAGGCCGAAGACGCCCGCGCCGAAATGCAGCAGACCCTGCTGCTGGCCCCCGGCTACGCCGCCAACAAGGAGGCTGCCCTGTCCGGCCTGCACCAGGCCAGCACCGCGTACTATCCCCTGCTTTCCTCCGGCGAGCTGGACACGCTGGTCACGGGGCTGGAGCTTTCGCACGATCTGGAACCTTTGACCCTTACCATCGGCACCCCCGCCGTGCAGGCCCTGCCCGGCTACACAGCCGGCAGCCTGGCCGGGCACAGTGCCGTATTCAACCCCGTCGACACCGTGCAGCCCGGTGACAACCTGCTGCTGTCCGGCTTTGCCGCCGACACCTCCGCCGTCACCGAGGCCGCCGCCGGGTACTTCCGCACCGTGTCGGTGCAGCTGACCTGCAGCGGCGAAAGCGCGGATTTTCTCTCCCTGCTGGACGATCTGGCCGCCGACTATCCGACCATCCACATCGACAGCTTTTCCATCTCCGACCGCCCCTACGCCAACGCGGACGGCGAGGCCGTGGAAAGCTCCTCCTTCAGTGTTTCGCTGAGCATCTTTTTGTGTGACAAGGGGGGTATACAGCCGTGAAACCTTTACGTTTAGGTGATATCCTGCAGGAGCTTGGCTACATCAACGCCGAGCAGGTCAACGCCGCGCTTGCCTACCAGAAAGAGCACCGCGATCTGCGTCTGGGCCAGGCCCTGCAAAAGCTGGGCTTTGTCAACGAACGGCAGGTGCTGGAAGCACTGGGCCGCCGCCTGAACCTGCAGATTGCCGACTTTTCGCAGCTGACGGTGGATATTTCCGCTGTGGAAAAGATCCCCCGTGAGGTTGCGCAAAAGTACGATATGCTGCCCATTGCGCAAAGCGGCCGCACACTGACCGTGGCGGCCAACGACCCGCTGAACTACTACGCTATTGAGGATATCCGCCAGCTGACCGGCATGGAGCCGGAGATCGTGCTGGCCGAGCTGGAGCCGCTGCGCCGCGCCATCCGTTATTATTACGCCGAGGTCAGCGCCCGCAAGGCCGCCAGCCACGCCAACTCCAGCGACATGGCCGCCGCCCGCACCGAGGATCTGGCCATCGACATCAGCGCCACCGGCGGCGACACCGAGGCGCCCATCATCCGCCTGCTGAACAGCCTTGTGCAGCGCGCCGTGACCACCGGCGCGTCGGATATCCATATTGAGCCGTTTGAAAAAGAATCCAAGGTGCGCATGCGCATCGACGGCGTCATCATCGACTACGTTACCCTGCAGCCCGCGCTGCACCAGCCGCTGATCGCCCGCATCAAGATCATGTCCAACCTCGACATTGCCGAGCACCGCATCCCGCAGGACGGGCATTTCCGTGCACGGTTGGATACCGGCGTGGATATCAACGTCCGTGTGTCGATTTTGCCCACCGTTTTTGGCGAAAAGGCCGTGCTGCGTATCCTGTCCGGCAGCACCCGCATTGAGCATGCCGATCATTTCGGCATGGATGACGAGACCTACCGCCGCTTTCTGCCCCTGTTGGACCGCCCCAACGGCATCATCTACCTGACCGGCCCCACCGGCAGCGGCAAGACCACAACGCTGTACATGGTGCTGCAGACGATGGCCGACCGCCAGGTGAATATTTCCACCGTGGAGGACCCCGTCGAACGCAACCTGCCCCGCATCAACCAGACCCAGGTCAACCCGACGGCGGGCCTTACCTTTGAGGCGGGTCTGCGCGCACTGCTGCGCCAGGACCCCGACATCCTCATGGTGGGCGAGACCCGCGACGCCGAGACGGCGTCCATCTCGGTGCGCGCCGCCATCACCGGCCACATGGTTTTCTCGACCCTGCACACCAACGACGCACTTTCCAGCGTAGTCCGCCTGGAGGACATGGGCGTGGAACGCTATATGATCGCCAACTCGGTGGCCGGGCTTGTGGCGCAGCGCCTGATGCGCCGTGTCTGCCCGCAGTGCGCCAAGACCGTGCCCGTCACCGAGATGGAGCGCGACCTGCTGGACGCCGACATCACCACCGTGCGCCGCGGCACTGGCTGCCCCAACTGCAACGGCACCGGCTACAAGGGCCGCATTGCCATCCATGAGCTGGTCGTCATCAACAAGGAGATGCGCCGCCTGATCGCCGCCGGGGCCACGCAGGAGGAGCTGACCGCCACCGCCCGCCGCACCCAGGGTATGCGCAGCCTGCGCGAGAGTGCCATGGAGCTGGTGCGCCAAGGCGAAACCACCCCCGAAGAGCTGCTGAAAATCACTTATTACGAGGATTGACGCCTATGCAGATCCATGAATTGACGGCGCTGGCCCGCCAAATGGGTGCCAGCGATATCCATATTTCCCAAGGGCTGCCGATGCAGTTCCGCATCCACGGCGTTTTGCAGCCCGCCCCCATCCAACCCAACGACGAGGACACCCGCACGCTGATTTTGAACATGATGGACGAAAGCCACCGCGAGGCCCTGCAGGATGAACGTCTGGACGCCGATTTTGCTATTACCGCGCCCGACGGCACCCGCTGCCGCGCCAACGTTTTTATGCAGCAGAACCGCCCGGCTGCCACCCTGCGCCTGCTCAATGACCGAATTCCCACGCTGGCGCAGCTGGGTCTGCCGCCCGTGCTGCAAAAGCTGGCGGACGAACCGCGCGGCCTGATTCTGGTCACAGGCCCCACCGGCAGCGGCAAATCCACAACGCTGGCCGCCATGATCGAGCACATCAACGAGAGCCGCGCCGAGCATATCCTGACGATCGAGGATCCCATCGAGTATGTCTACCAAGGCAAAAAGTCGCTGGTGCACCAGCGCGAGGTGGGCACCGACGTCAAGAGCTTTTCGGCCGCACTGCGCAGTGCCCTGCGCGAGGATCCCGACGTGATTCTGGTCGGTGAGATGCGCGATTTTGAGACGATCTCCGCCGCGATCACCGCCGCCGAAACCGGCCACTTGGTCATGAGTACGCTGCACACCATCGGCGCGGCCCAGACCATCGACCGCATCATCGACGTCTGCCCTGCCGGCGCGCAAAACCAGATCCGCGGCCAGCTGGCTTCGGTTTTGCGGGGCGTTATTACCCAGCAGCTTTTGCCGCTGGCCACAGGGCAGGGCCGCTGCGCCGCCACCGAAATTCTGGTGGGCACCGACGCGGTGTCCAACCTGATCCGTGAGGACAAGTGTTTTCAGATCCCGACGCTGCTGCAGTCGGGCGCGGCTTTGGGCATGCACAGCCTGAACGCCGATCTGGCCCGCCTTGCGGCCGAGGGGCGCATCACCCGCGATGCCGCCCTGCGCTGCGCCACCGACAAGCGCGATTTGGAGCAGTACCTGTAAAACATACAAGCCCCGCCTGCAAAACAGGCGGGGCGATGTTTTTGTCAGATAATAAATAATAGATAATAGATAATAGATAATAAATCAGGTGTGCCCGCCGTGCGGGCACAATTTTATATCGTGCGATGTAGGGCGGGGTGCCCCCACCCCGCCGGGCAGATATTCGGCTGCGTAAATTTGCCGGTTCGCTTGTAGGGGCGAGCATGGCTCACCCGTGCAGTTTCTCCCGTTGTATCGCAACATTTTTGTGATTGCAGCGGGCGGCATATATGCCGCCCCTACGGACTGACCCGGTTTTTCTGCGCTGCCGTTACACCCCCCGCTTACGGTTCCCGTTTGCCCACCGCCAGGGCGTCCAGCAGCACCTTGGGCACCGGCGCGCCGAGCGCGGCGGCATTTTCGGCCACAGAGCCAAGCTCGGTAAAAATATACCACACCAACACCACCGGCAGCAGCAGGGCGTCAAACCGCAGCCCCAGGCCGGGCAGGTTGACCACCGCCATGCCCAACACGGCATCGGTCAGCGCCGTGGCCAGCACCACCAAAATCATACCGAACTTATGCCAGATGCCCGCCCGCGCCGCCGCGCTGGACCAGCACCCGCCCTTGCAGGCGGCCGCCGTACCGGACAGCCAATCCAGCACCATGCACAGGACCCACGCCGCCGCCAGCCAGCCCAGCCAGCCGAACGCCGCCGTAAACGCGCCGCACACGGCGGCCACAGCCGCCTTGACCAACAAAAACACATTATTGTTCTGACTTTGCATACAAACCCCTTTCACCCTGCCGTAACGTGCAGGTTTTTTTCTTCGCACAACGCGCGCAGGGCGGCCTTGTCGGCGCCTGTGGCCGCGGCGATGGTAAACGGGCCGTCGGTGTCCCAGACGCTTGTCTGCGCGGCTCCGTACTCGCCCACGGCGTTGGGTACGCCCGCGTAGGCCGTGGGGTCAAGCCCTGTGCCTGTGGCGGCGGCGCGCACCTCCAGATGGCAGTGCTTATAGCCGCCCGCCGCGTTGCCGGTGTTGCCCATAATGCCTAAGGCATCGCCGCTTTGCACACGCTGCCCCGCCCGCACCAAAAGGCGCTCGCAGTGGCAAAAGTACAGGTAGTTCACGGCGTCGGGCGTCTGGCCCGCATCCAGCTTTACGCAGACGTACCAGCCCCATTCCCACGTTGCATCGCGTTTGTTCTGCACACGGCGCGCCCGCGTTACGGTGCCGTGTATCGTTTTGCCGCCGTAGAACGGCATACGGATGGTCGCATCGTCCAGGCCCACCACATCCAGCCCGCCGTGCCATGTATGGCCGCTGCGGGTGTAGCCGTAGCGGCCGTAAGGGTAGCGCACGGCCGTGCGGCCCGCAAAAATTCCTTGCTGCATCTTATTCCCCCTTGCGCAGTGTGTAGGTGATTTTCATCGTCTTGTCGGCGGTTTTTTCCACAGGCGCGTCCAGATCGTTGATGGTGCCCAGGTAGTTGGGGCGGGCCTGGCAGACGACATCGTGGTCGGCATCGTATATAGAATCCACAGCCGGGGCCGTGCCGCCGCCCACCGTGGGGATCACGGCGTTCATCGTAGACGAGGAGCTCACGATGGCTGCCTGCAGACATGCCGTGTACATCAGCGTGGCCGTGTGGGTGTTGATCACCATGCCGGTGGCGCCCCTGTGGCCGCACTGCATATAAATGCGGCCGTCATGCACGTCGGTCACGTAGTCGAGGTAACCGGCACCGCTGGGGACTGCGATGCTTTCCACGCGGGTGGGATCCGTCAGCCGGATGCGGTATATCGTCTGGGATCGCAGCATATACAGCCAGCCCTCGTACACAAGGCCGTTCAAAATCGGCAGCTTGCCCTCGCAGACATACCCGCCCAAATCCGTGCCGGTGTTGTTGGGCAGGGTGTAATCCTTGGCGGTCAGGGTTTCCAGGTCGTACTCCCGCACCTTGATCACCGCCCCCTTGGCGACGGTGCTGGACGGCGTTACTACCACATACAGCTTACCGGCCTCGGTGTCGGCGCACAGGCGGCAATAGCTGCTGTTGTAGCCCGTTCCGGGCAGCAGTCCCTCCAGCGGCAGGGTCTTGGTTTCGCGCGGGTTCTTGGCAGCGGTAGCCTTATCGCGCCAGTCAAACAGGTCGATCCTTGTGGGGGATGCGTCGTAGTAGCGCAGCTCCAGCTTTTTTTCCGCGTCGGTCGCCACAATGCGCCCCACGACAAGGATCTGTTTGTTTGCGTCCGCATACAGGGGCGCGCCGCTGCTGTTGCTCGTGTAGGAGTAATTGCACACACCGGGGGCCAGATATTTGCTGAGCAGGTTACAGCAGTACTCTTGTGTGCGTGTCGGCTTCATGTCCTGCGGCATCTCGCACAGGTACGAACCTCTCACGCTGGTCAGGCAGACACTGGCGATCGTCCCGTTGGCCTGGTTGGTGGTGAAGTCATAGACAAATGTTGCGTAGCCCTTTTCAAGGGCAATGTCGGACTCGGCGGCATTGTAGCTGCCCCGGCAGGGGATGGTGCTCGTGTTGACATCCTTGTAGCAGGCGGCCCCCACAATACCGGCCTCGGCGGGGGCAAACAGCGTGTCGGGGTCACTGCCCAGCGCCGTGTCGTATAAGCACAGCCCGCCGTATAAGCCGGTGAGCAGGTCGTCGCCGCCCAGCGAACGGTATCCGCTGTTCGACACGGTCGCGCGGATGTCAATCGCGCGGCTGAAACTGTTAAACACCCGGACAACGGCGTTGGTGACGATGTTGTGCTTTTCCACCGTTTGCACCTTGCCGGTTTTAACGTCGGTAAGTTCGATTTTTGTGTATCCGTGCATAGGCATGGGTCATTTTCCTCCGTTCGCAAAGGTGAATTTCACCTGCGTCAGCGTGTCGTTTCCGTGCAGGGTAAAGCGCAGCGGCAGGCGTCTGTCGGTGGGCAGGGCATCCCACAGGGCCGCCGTGTCCTGCGCCAGAAAGTCCGGCAGGGGCATGGGCGCGGTGTAGCTTGCGCCGCCGTCGGTGGAGTATTGCACCGTGACAGTATCGCTGCCCGTGCCGCTTAACGCTGCCAGCCCCGTGATGCTGGGGTGCGACATATCGCAGACGATCTCCAGCGTTTGGTCGGGCGGTTCGGCGGTGGTCTGTGCCTGCAGGGGAACGGCTTCCGGCGCGTCCGTCCACAGGTAGACGGTCGGGTCAGGCAGGCTCGCCAGCAGTTCGGGCGGGGGCGGGTCGTCCGTGCCCTGCGCCGCAAACAGCGCCGCCGTCAGCTCGGTTTCCGCCAGCGGGGTCAGTGCGCCGTCCCGCACGGTGTACAGCGCCCCGCCGCTTCCCGCCAGAAAGCGGAACGTCCCGATGCGGGGCACCCCCTCGGTCATCGACCACTGCCGCCCGTTTTCGGCGTCGGCGGGGGTAAAGGTCAGCACGGTTTTTTGCCCGACGGAAAGCGGCAGGGTCAGGCTTTCGCTGCCGCAGATCAGCCGATGCTCGCCGCTGTACGAGGACGACGTGGGCGGTTCGCTGAGGTTCAGCACCATGCGGCCGTCCTCCAGCAGAAACACCTCGTAGGTGATGCTGTTTGCGGCCGCCGTGGTGCTGTAATGCAGGTAGCCCTGCACCCGCAGCTTGCAGAACCGCAGCCCCGCCACAACGCCCTGCTGGTGCCAGACGTTGTACACGGCCGCGTCGCGCCGCCAGACCTTCAGCTGCTCGCCGGAGACGCCAAAGCCCACCCACAGGTTGCCGTTTACATACAAATTGTTCGCAGCAGCGCCGTTAAATTTGAACCACGCCGCGCCCGGCACGGTGTCGGTGCCGTCGTCGTTTTTGCTGCCCGCGCGGCTTTGCGTCATGCCGGCGGCGGTGTCCAGCAGCTGCTGCAGGCGGGTATAGTTTTCGGCCATTTACCAGATCACCTCGATTTTCTCCACCTTCTTGAAGGGTGTTGTGTCCACGGTCACGGCGCTGCACAGGCCGCTGTCCACGGGGCAGGCGGTGCTTTCGGCGGTGTACAGGCGGCGCAGCGCAAACTGCCCGCCCTGCGTGGTCACAAACGTTTTGTCGTACACGGCGCGGGCGGCGGTGGTCAGCGTCCAGGTCTTTTCCACGGTGGCGGTGCCCAGACCCTCGGTCATGGGGGCCAAGGTCAAAAGCGGCAGGGGGCTAAGGGTCACCGTGCCCAGCGCCGCGGCCAATGTGCCGCCGGTGGGGGTCTGCACGGCAGCCGACACACGGCCCTGCAGCGGGCGCAGCGTCATTGCGGGCAGCGCCGTCAGGGCAACGGCGGGCAGGGTCTCCTCGGCGGTCAGGGTGCCGTCCCATACCTTGCCTGCCGCCATGCCCTGGCCGCTGATAACGGCTTTCAGGCCGCCTTTTTCCACGGTCACTGTGCCGCCCTCGCAGACAAGGCGGACGCTCCAGCGGCGGGTGGCCGCGCCCAGCAGTTCGGCAAAGGGGTAAAACAGCGCCAGCGTGTGCTCGCCCGCCGCCATGCTTTGGCGGGGCGCGTAGTCCAGCGGCACACCGTCCATGTAGTACCGCACGGTCACGGTCAGCGGGGTATCGCCCGACGGCGCGGCCGTGAGCAGCAGCTGCGCCAAAAACACGGCGCTTGTGTCCCGCGTGGTGACAAAGCTCAGGTTGGCGACGGCCTTTTCGGTTTCTGCCGCCTGCACTTTTGATGCGTTGGTAAAGCAGTAGTAGATCGTCTTGTTGGCCTCGGCCGAGGCTGCCAGGCTGCGCAGCTTGGCGTCGGTGCGGTCGCCGCCGCCCGCAAGGTAGGGGTTTTTGCCCACGGCCTTAACGGTCTGCCCGGCGCGGTATTTCCACACCGTGTGGGTGATGAGCATTTCCGGCGCGGTGCCGTCCGCCATGGGCAGCACCAGACGGTCGCCCAAGTCCAGCGCGGGGTCGCCGGGCAGACGAACCTCGGCGGGGGTGTAGGGCAGGGTTTGCAGCGTGGCAAACAGGTTGTCGCAGATGCTTTGGCGGGTGGCGGGCAGGCCGTTTTCAGCCAGCGGGAAGTCGGTCACAGTCAGGGTCAGGCCGTCGTCGGGGTCGGCGGTGCTGACGGCGGTGCCGTTTTGCAGCTCCAGCACCAGGGCTGTGCAGCGGCAGAGATAGTCGGCCACGGCGGTCTTGCTGCGGGCGGTCTTGTCCAGTGTGCGGCAGGGCGCGGCGGCAAAGGTGCGCACCACAAGCTGCCCGCTGCGGTCGACCGTGGCGAACCCGCCCAGCAGCTGGGCCACGGCGGCGGCGCAGTCCCGCCAGGTGCCCACGTTGTAGGTGGCGTCCAGCTGGCGGGAAAGCGATGCGTTGGGGTTGAGTGCGGCGATCTCGGCAGCGGTCTGGCCCAGCGCAAGGCCGCAGTTTTCTGCGATTTGCCGCAAAATTTCATAGGCTGTGCCCGCCAGCACCGAACCGTCGTAGCGGGTGTCGAGCTTTACGAGGTTGTCGTAGGCTTTCAGGCTGACAAACCCCGCGCGGCGCTCGGCCTCGGCCACGGTAAAGACGCCCAGCGGCACGGTTTCCCACGAGGCATCGGGCAAAAGCAGGGCGTAGTTCAGCCGCAGGCAGGCCCCGTACAGCGCGTAGCGCGACAGGTCGGTGCGCAGCTGCAGGCTGACCTGCCCCAGATACGCACAGCCGAAGGCCAGTTCCTCGCCGTTGACGCACTGGTTGTCCATACACAGCGAGCCGGACACGATGTCGGCATCGGTCAGCGTCAGCACGGTGCCGTCGGTCAGCGTCAGCGAGCCGTTCACCCTGTCGGTGCGCACCGACGCGCAGACCGCCTTTTGGTAAGCAGAAGTTGTGGGGTACACGGTGGCTCCTTTCGGGTCAGTATTCGATCAGGTTCATGGTGACCTCCCACACGCCTTGGCCGTTGTGGGCGGCCTTGAGGTCGGCGGTGCGGTCGCCCGCGTACATAAAGGCCGTGCGCATCGTGCCGAAAAAGTAGCCGACCTCGAACCTGTCGGCGGCGGTGGCGTTCAGGATCAGGGCGCACTGCTCGGTGGAGAGCGCCGCCCACGAAACACTCAGCTTTGCCACCCCCGCGCGCACCCGCTGGCGCACCAAAAGTCCATCTTCGGTGCGGCCGGTGTCCTCGCTGTCCAGGTCGGAAAGCTGCACACGGTAGCTGTTGGGCGCGGGCAGGGCCGTGCCGTTGATTTTCAGAATTTCCATCCCTTACCTCCCGCCGCTGCGCACGGCTCTGCGGCGCTGGCTGCCCGCAATGACGGTGTCCAGCAGCTCCTCGCCGATGTAGATGTTGATGGGCTGTTCGCCGCCGCCCGCAAAGCCGTTCAGCACCTCGGCGACGGCCTGCTTGATGGTATCCAGCGGTGCCTCGACGTTGGTGCCGCTGGTCTGGTCGCCCAGCATGGCCAAAAACCGACGGTTCGCGGGGATGACCGCACCGCCCGCCAGCGCGGGCACGGGCAGGGCGGGCAGCGCCGCAAAGGGCTGCACGGCCGCACCGCCGCCCTTGAACACAGCCCCCACGCGCCCGGCGACACCGCCTATGGCCGAAAGGATATTCTGCACGATGCTCCAAAGCCCGTCAAACATCGACTTGACGGCGTTCACGGCAGCGGACGCGGCATTTTGTACCATAGCTACGATCTTTTGCCAGACAGCGCCGACCATCGTTGCCATCGCGTTCCACGCGGCATCCCACTGCCCCGTCAGCACACCGCTGACAAAATCCGCCAACCCCTGCAGCACGGTCAGGGCGATGTTTATGCAGTCGGCCACCACGCCCACAAACCCGGCCGCCGCCGTGGCCAGCCCGCTGAATACCAGCGACACACCGGGGCCAAAGGTCACCGCCGCCCATTGCAGCAGCGGGGCCAGCACGGTGTTCCACAAATTCAGCAGCAGGGTAGCCAGCGCGCCCAGCGTCAGCGCAAGCTGCTGCCAAAGCGGCTGCAAATGCTGCTGCCACAGCGTGGCAAGCAGCCCCGCGCAGTTTTGCAAAAAGGGCTGAAACGTTTCGTCCCACAGGGTCTGCAGCAGGGTCTTGACCCCCTGCAGGGCCGTGGCCAGCCCCGCCGTAATACCCGGCGCGTACACCTGCCAGCTTTCGGCAAAGCTGCGGCACAGGATGTCCCACGCTGTGCCAAGCGGGGCCAGCAGGCTGCGAATATGGGCGTAAAATCCATCCCACTGTGCGCGCAGCTGCTGCAGGGCCTGCTGCCATGGCGTCAGCGTTTCGGCCGGGTCGGCCTTGGCGGTCTTGTTGGTTTTTGCCCGGCTGCCCCCTTTTTTGGCGGCGGTGCCGCCGCTTTGCAGGCGGTTGATCTCATCAAAGGCAGCCAAGCTGCGTTTTACCTGGGCGGCCGTTTTTTGCAGCCCCGTGCGCAGGTCGGCCAACACCCGCTTGGTCTGGCTGCCCGCCGTGCCCACGCCCCGCAGGGCTGAAGTCAGCCCTTGCAGGGTCGACTGCATCTTGGCGGTGGGGGCAGCGGTACTCAGCGTTTTTTCCAAGGTCAGATTTTTTGGCATACACCCTCCTTTTTGTCATCCAAAAGTGCGAGCAGCCGCTGTTTTTCCGCATCTGCCTTGTCGGTGTCGGGGCGGCGCAGCTCCACGGCGGCGCGGTGGGTGCGGTAAAATTCCAGCTCCCACGCCTCCAGCCGTTTGCCGCGGCGCAACTTGTCGCGGATCGCCACCACGGTGGCAAAGCTGCCCTGCCCGATGGCGTCAAAGCAAGCCAGAAAGCTCCACCAGTGCAGGTACGGCAGGCTGCGCACATCGCACCCCGCCGCCTGGCGGATGCCCGCGGCAATCAGCGGCGCGTCCTGCTGCCAGTCCATCAGCTGCGGGGTGCCGGGCTGCGGTTCAGGGCGGCCCGCCTGCAAAAATTCCTGCAAAAAGGCGGTGGCCGCGCCCCATACGGCGGCGGGCATGGCGGTAAAGTCGGGGTAAAACAGCCGCATCGCAATGTACCAGCGCTCCTCCGGCTTCAGCTGCGGGTCCGCCCCGCCCGAAAGCCAGCGCAGCACCTCCAAAATATCGCGGTAATCCGTGCGGATCTCATACTCCTGCCCGTCCAGCACGGCGCAGCGGGGCAGCGTCCACGCGGCGATCACAGGCTTTGCCGCTGCACGCGCGCGGCGTCGGCCTCGGCGGCAGCCGCGTCGGCCACGGCCTGCAGGTGCTGCTCGGCTCCCGCCTGCAGCACGGGGGTCAGTGCCTCCAGCAGGTTTTGCACAACGCGCTTGCCGTTTTGCCCCACAGCCGCCAGGCTGACCCCCTCCAACAGCGCATCAAAGTCGTTGTGCGTGCCGAAAATTTCGGTCAGCAGGGCTTTGATTTTGCCGTCGTACTCCGCCAGCAGGGCCAGGCCCTCGGCGTCATCGGCGGGGGTGCGGGCGGTCAGCTCGGCGTCCAGCGCGTCCAGCTGCACACCCAACGCAAAAAAGCGGTGGTACAGGTTGGGGTCCGCCGGGTTAAAGCGCAAAACGCCCCGCCCGTTGACGCAAAATTCCTGCATGCCGGTATCGATGGTAAGGTTCTGCATCGTCCCTCTCCTCCTCTCAAAAAATCACGCTGCGGTGAAAGTTTTTGTCTTTACATCAAAGCTGCCCTTGGTTTTGACGCCCGTGTAATGTACAACAAACGGGATCTGGTAGCCGGTGGTGTCGCCGCCGTAGCTGGTCACCTCGATATAACATTCCTCGCGCACGGCGGGGTAAGCGGTGCCGGTGACCTCGCCCCAGAGCTTGACCTCCACGATGTCGGTTTTCAGCTCGTCCAGCACAAGGTCGCCGTCGATGATGGCCTGCAGCTTTTCAAACAGGGGGTCGCCCTCCTGCGCGTAGTAGGGCTTGACCTCGCCCTGCTTCTGGTAGCTGTTGATGGTCACGCTGGTCTCGCCCAGAATGTTGGACTTCTTTTCCACATTGGCGCTCATTTCGGGGGAAAACTCCTCCAGATCGTCGCCCAGGCGGGTGTAGGCAGCTTCGCCGCCAAAACCCGCGTTCAGGTAATGCGCCATATATTTGCGTTGGATCTTCATGCAAGTTCTCCTTTTTCCGTGTAAGCCACGGTGTAGTCCGCCCAAAGGCGGAGGGTGTAGCAGGCGGTGCCGCCCGCGTCGGCGCGCTCCATACAGGCGTCGGCGGTGCGCAGGGTCTCGGCGTCGGTGTCGTAATTGCCGAAAATCGGCGCAGTGTGCGCGGCACTTTGCGCGGCCAGCCAGGCCTGCAGGGCTTCCAGCCGCTGCACATTTTGCAGGGCGGCGGCGTCATCGCCGGGGGGCAGCGGCAGGCACAGGCGCAAAACAAATTCGCTGCGCCGGATTTGGCGGGTCTCTCCCCACAGGTTTTGCCGCGTTTCTTTTACGGCGGTACCCCTGCCCCAAAGCCCCGCCGTAAAGGGGGTGGGCGGCAGCTGCTCTGCCGTAAGGGCGATGCCCTGCATAGCGGGTGCGGTGCGCAGAAACGCGCACAGGGTTTGAAGAATATTTGTGTTCACGATACTGCCTTTCCCATAAAAATCACGGTGTGCCGTGCCGCCGCAGCGGCACACCGCTTGGTAATGTTCTGCCTTATCGGGTCAGGCTGTGCGCCCCGCTGCCCGTGCCCTGCCACCAGGCGCCCACCTCGACATGGTGCAGCCTGCCGCGGTGCATCAGCGGCAGGATGTACTCAACAGCCGCCGCATCGGATGTGCCCGGCACAAAGGCGGCAAACTGCTGCCAGTTCAGCTCGGCTCCTTCGCCGCGGCAAAGGCGGTCGCCGGGGGTCAGCGCTGCGCCGTCCCACACGGCGGCAGGGATCACCAGCAAAAACGAGGTGCCCGACTTTGTGCCCTTTACGTCGGGCTTTTGCCGCATGCCCGTTTGCAGGTAGACACCGCGCAGCACCCGCCGCGTCACCGTGTGGGCGGCGGGGTCGGCGTGGTACAGCGTCACGGTGTCGGCAAACAGCGGGTTGTCAGCCATTCAGCCACCGTCCGATCCGCAGGTAGTACCCCGCCTCATGGCGGTAATGGGCGGCGCGGCCGCTGAGCGTGGCGGCGCACAGCTCGGGCGGCTCGGCGTAACTTTCGCTCACGCTGCCCACCGTCACCTTGGTCAGGCCGCGGGCCTCGTCCTCCTGCTTGAACTCATACACCGCATCGGCGATGGCGCACAGCGCCATGTTCTCGGCCTCCTCGGCGGTCAGGCCCTTGCGCGGCTGCACGGCATAGACCTCCTTCATGTAGGCGAGCTTGCCCTCGGCGCGGCGCATACAGACGGCAAACTCCGTTTCGGGGATATCCTCGCCCAGATAGTGGTCGCAATAGTACGCGTAATCCGGCATAGGCGCCCCCTTACTCCTTGAACTTGGCCAGCACGACCTTTGCCTCGTTGGAGAGCACCGCCACATAGAACTCATCGGCGGTAATTTCGGTGGTGCGGGTCTTGGGCTTGCGCTCGGTCTCGACATTGACCTCACGCTTGCGGTAGATGGTCAGGGCGGGGATCTCGTCCTCGGTCTCGGGGTCTGCCTCCAGCTTGACGATGGGGCAGGCGTAGACGCCGTCCGTCAGCGGTACCTTTTTGCTGGGCACCAGGCGGCAGCCCGCGATCATGCCGATTTCCCCCGTCAGCGCCACGCCGGGGTTGTACTTGTCGGCGCTGAGGAAATCCGGGTTCTTGCGCAGCTCGGTCACCTGCTTGGGGTGGATGAACATGACCTTGTCGCTGCAGCCCATCTCCTCCTCAAACAGGTCGACGGCATCGACAATGGCGTTGTAGCTGATGGGTGCGGTGCTGCCGTCGTAGATCAGGGGGGCGGTCAACAGGGCTTCCATGCAGTCGTTGTCGATTTTGGCGGCGATGGCCAGCGCCAGCTGGGTGTTGGCCTCGCCCACGGGGTTGCCGTAGCCGGACATGACGGCCTCGTCGGTCAGGCCGATGCCCTTCATGGCCTTTTTGATTTGGGCCTTGCGGGTGGAGGTGGTCATCTTTTCAATGGCGACCTCGCCGCCCTCGGCAACGTCAGCGGCATCACCGATGTAGGTGTAGGCGGGCACGGTGATGGTGTCGCCCGGCACGCCCGCCAGCGTGTCGTCGATTTTGGCAAAGGGGGCAACGCGCAGCTTTTTGGGTACGCGGGCGCTGACCATGTCAGCCATAACCTCAGGGTCGATCAGGTCGGACAGCTTGGTAATGATATCAGCCATAGTGCAATTCCTTTCGTTGTATCAGTATTTTTTCATTTCACGGTAGGCTTCGGGGTTTCCGCGCTTTAAGGCAAGGCGCTCGCGGTAGCCCATGCGGTCCCACGCGGCGCGGTCAGGGCCAAGCGGTGCCGTGCCGGTACCGGCGGCGTAGGGTGCGGGGGTTTCATGCTTCGTTTGTTCCATCTTCGGTTTCTCCTTTCGGCAGGTATTGGCGGCGGATGGCGGCCAGATCGGCCTCGGTTTCGTGCGGCAGGTCATAGTACCACGCCAGCGCCAATTCGGGGCGCAGCATGCCTTTTTCGACCATGGTCTGCTGCTCCTGCCAGACGCGGGCACGGTCGTAAAGGACGCCGTCGCCCCAATCCACGGTCAGCGGCGCGGCAGGGGCGATGTCATTGCCGTACAGGCGGCCCAGCGCGGCGCACAGCTGCATGGCCTGCTCGGCGGCGGCCGTCCACGCGCCCTGCAATTCCCGCACGGTCACGTCGTAGTCGGCGGCAGCGGCGGCAATTTCGGTGGCGGTGCGGGCCTCGCCGCTGCACTCCTGCTCGCTCAAGATGCCGCGCCGCAATCCCAGCAGGCTTTCGCAGCCGCGCAAAAGGTCCTGCTTGCGGTTCAAAAAGCTCTGCTCGCGCAGCGCGGGGCTGTACACGGTCACCCCCACGTTGGCGGGGTCGTCGGGCAGGCCGACAAACAGCTCGTCGCGCAGGGCGCGGTGCCCGGCGGCATCGGGGCGCAACAGATCCTCCGACGCAAACACGCGGGATGCACCGTTGGCAAACTCAGCGTTCAACTGAGCCTCCAGCCGTGCCAGCGCGTGCAGCAGCGCCGCTGCAGGGGCGTAGATGCTTACGGCATCGGCGCTGCCGTCCACGCAGTTGACCAGCGGCATACGCAGCACCGCCAGCCCCACGCCCGACACACCGGGCAATACCAGCTGGGGCACCAGGTCGGCGCAGGCGGGCAGGGTATCCAGCGGCACACAGCGCCCCAGTGCCTGACCGTTCAGCTCAAACAGGCGGGTCTCGATGGTCAACCCGTCCGCGCCTGCGGTGCGGCGTTCCAGCAGGGCGTAGCGGCGGCTTTCCACGGTAAAAATCTCCATCGTGCCCACCGCCAGCAGCTGCCCGTGGGCATCGCGCGCCAGCGGCACATAGCAGTCGCGGCGGATAGCCGCAAACGCAAAACCGTCCTTTTGCGGCACCGGCTTCAGCAGGCACTCGCCGCCGATCATCGCATACTGCAGCGCGGTCTTGGCAACGCGGTCCAGCGCGGCCAGGCTTGCCTTGCGGGCGGGCGCGGTGTCGGCGGGCAGACGTGCCTCGTACTCGGCAAAAACCGTGCGGCACAATTTGCCCACGATCAGTGCCGCCGGGCGCAGGGCGGTGTCCTCCTGCGGGCGGGGTGCGCCGTAGTACAAATCAAACCACTCCCGCAAGGCCGCGCGCATCTTCGGCGTGGTGACATCATTTCTGCCGAAGGCTTGTTCTAAAAAGTTTTCCACAAAATCTCCTCTCACAGTTGTCAGCTGCCCCGACGCCGCCAGATGCACTCCACCGCATAGCGCACGGCGTCGATGTGGTGGTTGTTCACGTCGGGGTAGCCGGGCAGCACCTCGCCGGTGCGGGGGTCGCGCTCATACTCGTACTCGGCAAATTCGGCGGCGGTGTCGGGGCAGCGCGTCGGGTCAATGACGATGCCCGCCAGCCCCTGCAGCCACTTCATGCTTTCGCGCACACTGCCGGGGCCTTTTTGGGCGGCGCGGCAGGGCAGCCCGGCAGCGCGGTAGTCGGCGCAGGATTTCGGCTCGGCGGCGTCGGCCGTCAGGGGGCCGCCCTCGTCCCCGCCCACGCCGCGCTCCAAAAGCAGGCGGGCGGTGTCGCGGTTGGTGGTGCGCGTGCGGGTCAGCTCGTCAAAAATCACCAGTGTGCGGCGGGCGGCATCGTAATACACGGCGTTGTACGCCCACGGGTCGGGGTACCAGCCCCAGTCCACCCCGTGGTAAAGGCGGTCAAAGCCTTCCAGCTCGGCATCGGTCACCGTGCGCAGGGTCAGGTTGGCAAACACCGCCGCGCCGCTGCCCACCACCTCGCCGCCGTATTCGTGGCGGTAGGCGTCGGGGTTGACGGCTTTCAGATGCTCGGCATCCGCCCAAAAGCGCTCGCCCAGCCAGGCGCGGGGCAGGTCGCGGTAGGTCGAATGATGCACCAGCTTGCCGTCGCGCGGCTGCAGGGCGTAGCGGTTTGCCCAGTTGCGCGCCATGGCGGGCGGGTTAAAGCTCTTAAAGGTCAGGCTGTATCCCCCGCCGCGCAGCAGGCTTTGCTCGACATTGCGCACCTCCTCCGGGCCGTCGAACTGGTCAAGCTCCTCGAACCAGCAAAGCCCCACCGCCCCAAAGGGCAGTTTCAGGCTTTTGAGCTTGCCCGCGTCATCCAACCCGAAGAACAAAATTTTCTGCCCCGTGGGCAGGTAGGTGCACTCCATCGGGCTGACCGTGCAGCGGAAATACGCCCCGCAGCCCAGTGCATCGATGGCCCACAAAATCTGGTTGTACACGCTGTTGCGCAGTGTGCCCGCCACCTTGCGCAGCACCACGGCGTGGCAGTCCGGTGTGCGCAGCAGCCGATAGACCAGCTCCAGCGAGACATAGCTGCTTTTGCCGGAGCCGCGCCCGCCCTTGGCCACGACCTCCTGCACAGTACCGGCGCTGATGGCGCGGTGTACCGGCCAGAACACGGCGGGTATGATTTGCTTTAAGCGTACCTGCATTGGCGTTCCCCCTTATGGCAACACCGCACAATTCCCGCCGTATCGGCACTTAGAATTGTGCGGTATTGCCTTATTCCTCGTCCACAATGATCACCCCCTCGTCGCAGGCTTTTTCGCCCAGACCCAGATGCTTGTACAGCATCTCCAGCGCGCGCAGCTTGTCGGCGGTTTTTACCGGCGGCGCATTGGCGGCCTCCGGGTCGGCAAAGGCGATCTCTGCCAGCTCCGCCAGAACGTGCTCCGGCGTCAGGTCACACACAAAGGCATCACTCTCCTTTCGGTTTGGGGCAATCAAAAACCGCGAGGGAGTTTTGTTTCTCTCTCGCGGTTTTCGATGTTATCATTTTACTACTTTAGGTTGTATTTTACAATGAAGAAACCCTGAAATTTTGCTGAAATTCTACTGAAGAAAAGCTGAAATAAAACTGAAATTTTACTGAAATCCGTCCTGTTTTTCGGGTTCCAGCTTTTGCAGGCCCATGCGGTGCAGCTGGTAAACGCGGCGCTCGACCAGGCCCATCTCGTCGGCAATTTCGGCATAGCTCTGCCCATCCACATAACGGCGGCGCAGCACCTCGCGCGCGGTCAGGTTGGGCACGGCGGAAATGGCGCGCGCCACCTTGCAGCGGATGCCCATACAGGCCTCGATCTGGCTGTCCAGCTGGGCGCGGGCGGCGTCCAGCCGTTCCACGGCGCGGGACAACCGGTCCGGGTTCGGCCCTGTGCCGGGCATACCGGTCAAGCGGGTGGTCATGCGCTGGGCATCGCTGTTCAGGCTTTGCACCTCCTCCTCCAAAAAGCGTTCCTGATCCAGGGCGGTGCGGTATTGCATCAGCCACAGGCTTTTTTCTTTAACGGTCATCTTCTCCTCCTGTCGTGTCGGCCCGTTTTGTGCAGCGGGCAAATTCCTCTTTGTATACGGGGCTTTGTTGGTTCTTTTCTATCTTACAGTAACAACCATAGGTTGTCAATGTACAATTTCCATAATTTTATCCGTTAAAGTTTTATTGTACAATAATGCGGTCTTCAAAGCACAAAAAAAGCCGCCCCGCAAATTGCGGGGCGGCTTAGGGTCTAATCGGTTATTCGGTCTCGCCGGAGATTTCCTTGATAGCGGAAACCGTAGCGGCAAGGTTCTGCATGTCGCTGGGCACGATCAGCTTGGTGGCCTTGCCGTCGGCCACCTTTTCCATGGCCTCCATGCTGCGCAGGGCCAGATAGTTGTGGTTGGGGTTGGCCTCGTTGATCATGCGGATGGCGTCGGCCTGGGCTTTCTGCA